>JANQEJ010000251.1 GCA_028278425.1 Planctomycetota bacterium
AGGTGTCGTCAGGAGCCGTCCCTCGCCGAGCCTCTCGCAGACCTCGCGGCGAGCACGCCCGCCCTCGTCCATCGCCACGATCCATCCCTGAGAGACCGCGGCCGCGATGGCAGCCGCCTCTCCCCGCCCGACCACGGCGTCGAGCTCTGCGAACAGCTCCAGCTCGGCCGGAGTCGTCAGCGCGAGCTCCTCGAGTTCGCCTTGCCCGCCTCGGGATGGCTCACCTTGCGGATCCTCCCGCCGGCTCGGCGCATGGCGCGCCGGTGAACATGGCAGGAGGCGAGCCTATCGTTGTGCCGGACCCGCCGGACCTTGTTTCGCGCTACGACCTGCGTGCCGACTCCGAGGTCGCGGCCAAATCGGTGAAACGCCTGCAAGCGGGCGTACCAGAGCACCCAGCCCAGGTCCTAACTCCCGAACAGGATCTCCACGCCGCCCGTCAACCGGAACGGCTCCCCCGGCGCCGCGCCCGCGAGGTCGGCGAAGAGGCCCTGGGCGAAGAGCGAGGTTCCGATCAGCGTGGGGTCGACCGGCACCCCGGTGAAGATCTCGATCGGGTCGGTGCCGTTCCAAGTGACCGCGCCCCCGAGCACCAGGACGGGGGACATCGCCGGGTCGAGCAGGAGCTCGCCGAGGCCCGGCACGGACAGGCCGCACGGCGGCCACCCCGGCGCGGCGGCGAACGAGAACGGCAGGAACGCGGTCACTCCCGCCACCTGGCCGTCGTCCATCTCGAGCGAGAAGACGCCGCCGGTGGACGGCACGCCCTGCCCGTACTCGAGCGTGCCCGCGCTGCCGACGCACTCGTCCATCGTCAAGACGCCCGACCACGGCGTGATGCAGAAGGCGTACTCCGCGTAGTTGCGCATGTCGAAGACCGACTGCGCGTGGAAGTACGTCGTGATGTTGAGGTAGCCGCCGTCGCACTGGTGGCAGTAGCTCATCAGCGTGCCGTCGGTGATGCACGTCTGCTGCGTCTGACACGCTCCGTAGTAGCCGTCCGGCGCGCACTCGTCGACCGGCGTCGGGCAGTAGTCGTGCGTGTGCGGCGCGTTGAAGTTGTGCCCGGTCTCGTGCGTGAAGACCATGAAGTCCCACATCAGCGTGCTGACCGTCACCGGGAACGGCGTCATGCCGTGGATGTTGCCGCTGACCGCGAAGCCGTAGCCGTCGTCGCACAGCCCGGGGATCCAGGCGACGCCGCAGCCGAGCTTGGCGCCGCTCACGAGGTGATAGAGGTCGGCCTGAATCGGCGCGCCGCCGTACTGCCAGGCGCCCTGGAACTCGTACAGGACGTCGAGACAGCTCCCGCCGGCGTCCTGCTGCTGCCAAGGGTCGAACTCCGACTGGTAGAACGCCATGTAGGGCGCGGTCAGGACGACGCCGAGCTGCTCCGCGTAACGCGAGCTCGCGGCGCCGAAGAGCGCGACCATGTAGTCCATCGCCTCCTGGAGGTCGTCGAAGACCTCGAAGTACTGGTAGTCGGTCTCGACGGCGATCTCGCACTCGAGCCACGTCGTCGGTCCGCCGAGCGCGAGGATGCCCTTGCCGCCGAGCTCGACGTCGTCGGCGAGCGGATAGGTCTTCGAGCCGTTCAGCTCGTCGGACGCGCAGGTGAGCTCCGGCTCCGCGCCCATCGCGCGCAGCTCGCTCGCGGTCGTCCAGCGCGACACGCCGCGCTCGAGCAGGAGGTGGTAGATCTCGTTCCCGAACTCGAGCCACCCGCGCGAACCGCGCTGCGAGAGCGCGAGAAAGCCGCTCGACTCCGGCTCGCCCAGGACGCTCGCGCGCCAGAGGGTGACGCCCGCGCCCGCCTCGAGATCGGTCGGCCGCCCGTCGACGTAGACCACCGTCTTGCGGAAGGGATCGGGCGTACGCTCGAGCTCCACGTGCACCTCGATCCCGCCTGGCAGCGCCACCGGACCCAGGACGGCCGACGACGCGCGCGCGTCGGGCAGCGCGGGAAACGGCGTCGACTGCGCGGAAGCCGCCGCCGCGAGGAGCACACAGAGCAAGGGGGCTTTCACGGATTCCTCCTGGGTTCGGGGTCGTCCGTGGGGGTAGCTCGATCACTCTATCCGCGACCGGGCGTGCGGTCACGCATTCCCAACGGCGGCTGCTAAGGCGATCGAAGATCGACGAGCCGTAACCCGCCCCCGACGGGGATGTTCAGCTCCGCCTGGAGGCCGTTCGGGGTCCAGAGGCGGTAGCGGCCCGGGGAGATGTGCAGGCTGAGGACGCCGTCGGGCGACGTGACGAGGCTGGTGACGAACCAGTCCTCGGCCGGAGCGATCTCGACGGGAGCGATGGCCACCGGCGTGGATGCGATGGGCCGGCCGAGGTACGTCAGATGGATCTCGACCTCCACCAGCTCGGAGCGATGAACGTCAAGGGTGAGATCCTCCGAGAGATCGACCTCCTCGAACCACAGCTCGGATTCCGCGCCGAGCACGACGACAAAGCACCGACCGACGGTCCCTCCGAGCTTGCCGTCGCCGTCTTCGTCGCCCGCGATCCACAGCCCGCTTTCGCTGAAGAGGTAGGGCTCGACCGCTCCGCGGTCGAGTCGTTGGGGACCTCGGACCGTGACCGAAGGCGGTTCCGGCTCCCGCTCGATGCGCAGCGTTTCAAGCCCCGCGCCTATCACCACCTCGCGGCGTCGGATCTGATGGTCGAGAATCCACAGCTCGTAGCGGCCGGGAGCCAGAGAGTCGAACCGCGTGTTCGCAGCGTAGCGCTCCTTGCTCACCGCCGGAACGGCTTCGTGGTCCACCGGGCCGTGCAGGATCAGAGCCGGCGGTGGCAGCAGCGGATCGGTGCTCGTCTTGACCGACACCTCCAATGCGCCGCTCCAGAGAGGGAGCTCGAGCGAGAGCGGCGCGTCCTGGTCGGGGACCGTGACCCGGCTGCGGAGGAAGGTGTGGCCATCACGGATCACCGTCAGCTCGTAGGTTCCCGGAGGAACGGAGGCAAAGCGGCCTCCCTCCGCCGTCGGCACGGCCACCGCGGCGGGGAGAGCCGGCGAGGCCATCGTGTGCAGGAGGACGCAGACGCCGGCCGGGATAGGGGATGCTCCGACGAGGCGAACGTGGACCTCGACACCGTCGTTCGCGAACAGGGTCAAGGAGATCTCGGTGCCCGCCACCAGCAGCGCTTCTCGCCAGCGGACACGGCCCCCGAGGCTCCGGTCGACGCCGTTGAAGATGCCGAAGTCCCCGAGCAACGACGGATCCTCCGGCGGCTGCGCGCCATGCGCCACCGCGGCGATCTCGTAGCGATCGGGGGGTAGGGAGTCGAGGACGAGCTCGGACGCCGAGGCGTCCATCGTCAACCACCCGCTGCTCAGGCGCCGGGCGCGTGAGTACAGCTTGACGCGCAGGATGTCCCCCGCGCGTTCCTCGCCACGGACGAGCCTGAGCGCTGCCGCCCGCTCCAGGGCGACCACCGTCGGCGGGGCGGGGTCTGCCGAGAGGACGACGCCGCGGGCCGGGACGTAGCCGGGCAGCACGGCGTCGACGCGAGCCGCACCGCCGACGGGAAGCTCCACCCGCGCCGTGCCGTGTGCGTCGGTGACCCAGGCTTCGGCCGTAGGCGTGCGGGTCCGCGCCAGGTCTGGATCTTCGCGAAAGAACCGGAACGGGAAGACTGCCGCAGGTCCCCGGTCGCCTACGTCGTCCCCCGCCCGATCGACGGTTTCGGCCGGAAGAAAGCGCACGCCCGCGAGCGCGAGCCCCGTCCGCGCATCGAACGCGCGGACCGTCGCGGTGCGGTCCTGCGAGAGCATTCCGTCCTCCACGGTGACCGCGCTGCGCTCACCGCCGGGCACCTCTTCGGGCGCGATGAGGACGGCCTCGCCGCTGGAGGGATGCGCGTGCTCGGAAGCGAGCACGCGTTCCGCGTTCCGAGCCGGAGTGGAGCCGCTCAGGCGCGGCGCTTCCGGCGCTCTGTCTTCCAGAAGAAACCAGGTCACTGGAAGGGCCGCGATCAGCGATGCGGCGAGCGTGAGTTGCTTGACCATCGAGCCCGCTTTACCGGGCTTTGCGCGGGGACGGGCCAGCACCGCAAAGGCCGCGGTCCACGCGGTCCGGTCGCCGCCGGACTCCCGGTCGAGCCGACGGCGCAGAGCGGCGAGTCCACGCTGGAGCCGGGTGTGAACGGTCGCGACGGGCATGACGAGGCGCTCCGCGATCTGCCCGGGCGGGAGTCCGTCCATGTAGCGGAGCAGGATCACCGACCGATAGCGCTCCGGCATCTCGATCAGCGCCTGGATCAGGAGGCGGCTCTGCTCCGCGCGCAGCAGCGCTTCCCCGGCGACGTGCTCCTTCTGTTCTTCCGCGCTTTGCAGGTCCCGTCCCGCGAGACCCTCGTGCCGCTCGCGGCGTCCCTCCGCGCGGTAGTGGAGTTGGATTCGACGCCAAACCACGCCACGCAGCCAGGCTCGCAGCCCGTGCTGCGGAGCGGGCGGGCGCTCGATGGCCGCCAGCAAGGTTTCCTGCGCAACGTCGTCGGCCACGTCTTGATCGCTCACGAGGACGCGGGCGAGGGACTGGACGAACCCGAGGTGCTCGAGCAGATCTTCGGCGCTCGGACGAAGGCGGGGATGGGGGACGTCCATGGGGAGGGGGCCCCGCTGGGAGGGATCCATCGGGGAAACGCGGTCGACAAACCCGCTGTTTCCATCGTTGCCGCTCGGCGCCCGCGTGGCTCACGAATCTGGGAATTCGTCGTGAAGCTCCGCAGTTGGACCGGGGGCGGCGCCTCGACTTCTCGCTCGTTCGCTGAGTCGTGCGGACCCCTTGAGGAAACCAGGGTTCTAGCGCGTCACACGGTGACGGTGTGCAGCTTCCCGATTCCCCCCGAACCCAATGCCCAAGGAGATGACTTTCATGCCGGGAACTTGGGCCATCTCGCTCGGTTGCATTCTGCCCCTGCTCGTGTCCGGAGCCACCGCCCGGGCGCTCGGCGCGCAGAGCTCCTGGACCTGCGAGTCCGACATCATCTTTCAGGGAACGACCGCCTTCGATCACCGTGGCTTCACCATTGCCACCGGCGGAAACTGGAACGGCGACGCCTACATCTCGGGTGAGGCGATGAACGACGTGCTCGTCGGTGGCTACCAGTCCTCGCCCTTCGAGTCAGGCTCGGCCGAGCTTTGGATCTCGACCCCCAGAGACCGCCTCGGCCAGGACCTGGGCTTTTCGACGGGCAATCCCCGCTGTCCGTACCCGGCCGCCCCGATCCGCATCGTGGGTGAGCAGGCCGGCGACATGTTCGGCCTGACCGTTGCGTTTCTCGGCGATCTGGACGGCGACGAGCGAGACGACTTCGCCATCGGGATGTCTCTCGGGCCGGTCGTGAGGTCGACTCCGATCCAACGGGGCGGCATCTACGTTTTCCTCAGCACGGACGGCGGCCACGGAATCCCGAGGGAAGCGCCGAGCGGCCCGTCAACCGTGGTCGTCAACGCGGCCGATGCGAGCGTGATCATCGCTGGCGAGGCGGCCGGACACCGCTTCGGGCGTTCGATCGCGAGCATCGGCGATTGGGAGGGCGACGGCGACGGCGTTCCGGAGTTCTTGGTCGGCGCCCCGGGCACCGACACGGGTTCGAGCGGGTTCCCCGGACGGGTCTACATGATCTCCGGAGGCAAGGTCGTCTCCGAGTTCCAGCAGGGGAACTTCTCCGTCAACGTCGACGAGGTGCTCGTGGACGTCGCGCTCGAGCCCTTCGCCGTGAGGGACGGCATCCTCCAGGGCGACGCGAACGAGGATCGCTTCGGCCACTCCGTCGCGCATCTGGGCGAGGGGGGTGACACGGCCCACGGCTCGGACTTCGTCGTGGGCGCGCCTCAGTACAACGACACCGCGGACAACATCATCGGTCACGTCGACAACTCGACGAACCCGGGCGGCGGATACGTGAAGGTCTTCCTCGGCGCCAGTGCGCATCCGATGAAGATCGTCGGGCCGCCGCAAGCAGGCTGCCGGTTTGGGATGGCCGTGAGCGGCGGGGCGAACGTGGACGGGGACGCTGGCGACACCGACGAATTGCTCGTCGGCGCACCGTTTTGGGACAGCGCGACGGCCAGCGACGTCGGGAAGGTGTTCGTCATCAACGCCGTGTCCGGCACGGTACTAAGCGAGGACGAAGGCCTGCCGGCGGTGGATCCCTTGTCGGCCGAGCGCCTCGGCTGGAGGGTGACGGGGCTTCGGGACCTTAACGGCGACGTCCGCGACGAGTTTGCGGTCGGCTCGTTCGGCTTCGGAAGCACTCCGACCGGGGAGTGGGATCCTCCCTCGACCTCGCCGTGCGCTCCATGCCCCAAGATCGATCCCGTGACCGGTTTCGGAAGGCCGGTCGGCGGCGGGATCTCGGGGCGTGCGCAGATCTACTCCTACGACGGTTCCTCGCTCAGCTCGCTGGCGGAGTACGTGGGCGACGCGCGCGACTCGGCCGGCAGCGAGATCGCCTTCTTGCCGGCCGTCGGTCCGAACGCCGACTTCGGAATCGTCGTCGGCGCGTTCCGCTGGGGCGAGTCGACGCCGACCTTGAACGAGGTCGGCCGCGCGCACGTCTTCCCGTGGCGCGCAGCACTTCGCGTCGCCCGGCGACCTTGAACCGCGCTAGGGCGCGCGCCAGAGCTGAAGGGCGTTCTCAGCCGGCAAGCCGCGACTCGCGCCTGAGTCCCCGATAACAAGCCGCCATCTTCCCCGCGATCGTCGGCCACGCATACTCGCCCTCCGCCAGCGCGCGCGCGTTCGCGTTCATCTGGTCGCGGTCCGCCTGCTCGAGGTAGAGCTGGTTGTTCAACGCCTCCGCGAGCGCGGCGGGCTCGGGCGGGACGACGCGGCCGACGTCGTGCTGCTCGACGATCTCGGCGGCGCCGACCTCGGGGGAGCAGAGGACCGGCGTGCCGTGGGCGAGGGCCTCGAGGATGACGTTGCCGAAGTTCTCGCCGTAGGAGGGGAGCACCAGGACCTCGGCGTGCTCGAGCAGGAAGCGCTTGCTCGCGCCGTGCACCTCGCCGACGTAGAGGATCCGGCGCAGGCAGCCGAGGTCGCGCGCGCGGTCGCGGAGCTTGGCCCACAGGCCCTCGTCGTCGGGGCCGGCGAGGACGAGGGTCGCGCCGGGGACGTCCTGCACGGCCTCGATCAGGGGCGAGAGTCCCTTCTTCCACGAGACCCGGCCGAGGTAGAGCACGAGCGGCGCGCGCTTGCGCAGGCCGCGGATCTCGCGCTTGACGCGCTCCTCGTCGAGCTTGCCGAGGGGGACCTGGACGCCGTTCGGGATGACCTCGATAGGGGGGAGGCGGTAGCCGAAGCGCTGCGCCTCCTCGGCCTCGAGCTTGCTCGTCGCGTGGAGGACCGCGGCGCCCTCGAGGGTTCGGCGCTCGAACAGGTTCAGCCAGGCGAGCTTGCGCAGCCGGCCGCGGCGCCGCACAAGGTCGCGGACGAGCATCCCGCGCGGCGAGACGACGTACGGCACGCCGGCGCGGTGCGCGGCGCGGGCGGCGGCGAGCGTCGGCCAGAGGAAGAGCGAGTGCAGGTGGACGACGTCGAACGACGCCACCCGGTCCCGCAGCGCGCGTCCGAGCTGCGGCGAGCGGTAGAGCCGCCGCGGGCGCCCGCTCGGGAAGTACGTCACGGGCACGCCGTGTACGTCCACCGGCCGTCCGACCGGCACGGCGAGCGTCCCCGGGCCGTCCACGTTCGTGGTGAAGACCTCGACGTCGTGCCCTTCCTTCACGAGCGCGCGCGCCAGCGCGTGGATGCTCACGATGGGGCCCCCGTACCGGTACGCGGGCAGGTACGTGGGCACGACGTGCAGGATTCTCAAGGGGCGGTTCTCTCGACGAGGGTCGGTGCCGCTCGCGGCGCGGGGCCCTCGCGCGGACGCAGCCAGCGGAACACCAGAATGAGGAGGAGGGAGTTCTGGAGCAGTGCTCCGTACACAAGCGTGAAGTCCGATTCAATGAGAATCAGACGGCTGAAGAGCAGGCACGCCAGGATCAGCGTTCCGGCGCCGGTCGCCGGTGAGTTCCACCAGCGGTGAAGGAGCCGGTAGATCAGGCCGAGCGCGAACATCCCGCAGAGGACGCCGGCCGTCCCGAAGTTCGCGTAGAGCTCGACGAGCTGCGGCAGGTTGACCGCCGTCGTCCGGTCCTTCGGCGCGAGCAGGTAGTAGCGGTGCCCGAAGTCCTGTCCGACCGTCTTCGTCGGCTTGTCCGGCCAGATCGCGCGCGGGACGAAGGTGGACGGCAGCGCGCGGTAGCTCTCGCCGTCCCAGTAGGGCACGCGCTCCGGCGTCAGCTTCACGACGTGCGCGAACAAGGAGAGGTGCGAAACGCGCGCCTTGACGCGCTCTCCGGCGTCGCGGAACGACCCGGCGAGGCCGTCGCTCTTCATCCGCTCGACCAGGACCTCGACGAAGAGCACCGACTTGTCCCACACGCCGATCCGGTGCTCTTCGGGCCCCCACGTCTTCTGGCGGAACTCGTGTACGTGGCCGCGCATCAGGAGCAGAGCCAGGCCGAGCACGCCGAGCAGGACCACCGGCACCCTCCGACCGGAGCCCCAGGCGAGAAAGAGCAGGAAGATGCTCGCGTACGCGAGCTGCGCCACCGAGCCGATCCCGACCTGCAGGAACAGGTAGAGCGGCACGAGCAGAAGCCACAGGAGGACGTTCTGGTCCCGCTTGAGCTCGCCGCGGAAGCTCGAGAGCGCCAGGATCCCGATCCCCGCCTGGAAGAGCATCTCGAGGAACCGCACCGGCTGGACGAGTCCATCGGGGAGCGGCAGCGTGCGGCGCGCGAGAACCGCGGCGAACCCGATGCCGAGCAGCCACGGAGTCCGGCGGCGCGCCTTGCCCCAGTCCACGTGCAGCACGAGCGGCTTCACGCGCCCGGCGAAGGGCGCCGTGGCTCCCCAGCCGACGAGGAGCGCGATCCAGCCGCCGAGCGCGAGCCAGAGCGACTTCTCCACGCTCGCGACGTCGTGTTGCAGCGTGGGCGTCGTGAACTCGTCGCCGAGGAGCACCGGGAAGCCGAAGTAGAGCGCGAAGAGACACCCCACCGCCGGGAAGAACGGGATGGCGCCGGCCTCCTCGTCGTGGCGGTGGCGCCGCAGCTTCCAGCGCAGCGCCGGGAGCAGCCCGAGGAACGCGACCGCCGCGCCGAGGTACGGGACGTTCTCGCCGCCGTCGCCCCAGTCGCGCCGGCCCGCGAGCCACAGCAGCACGGCGGCGAGCGCGAACGGCAGGAACGGCGCCCACGTGACGCGCGGCGGGGCGGTCGGAGTCGCCGTGCTCACGCCGCCCTCCGCCTCTCTTCGGGGAAGAAGCGCGCGACGAGCGCGCGCATGCGCTCGGCCAGGCGCTCGAAGGTGAAGCGCTCGAGCTCCGGCGGGACGCGCCTCTCCCGCTGGAGAAGCTCCTCAAGACCGCGCAGGAGATCCGCCGGATCGCGCGGGTCCACCAGGACGCCGAGCTCGCCGTCGCAGAGCGGATCGCGGCTGCCGTCGCGCACGCTGCCGAGCACCGGCAACCCGCACGCGGCCGCCTCGAGGTAGACGATGCCGAAGCCCTCGGTGCAGCTCGGCAGCGCGAAGGCGTCGGCTACGAGGTAGTGGTCGCGCTTCTCCTCCTCAGGGATGCGTCCGGCGAACGTCACGCGGTCGGCCACGTCGCTCGCGGCGACGCGCGCCTCGATGCGCGCTCGATCGGCGCCGCCCCCGACGACCAGCCACGCGAGCTCTGGATGGCTTTCGCACAACGCCGGCAGCGCGTCGAGGATCTCGTTGTGCCCCTTGAAGCGGTCGCCGCCGAGCATGCTGCCGAGCGTGAGCAGCACCTTCCTGCCGCGCAGGCCGTAGCGCTCGAGCAGATACTCGGGCTTCTCCCCCGGGCGGAAGCGCTCGGGATGGAACGGGTTGTTCAGGACGACGGCGCGCGCCGGATCGACGCCCGACCACGCGAGGAAGCGCTCGCGCGTGTACCGGCTCGACGCGGTCACCAGGTCGGCGCGCGCGACCGAGCGCCGGCGCAGCGGACCGCGCGGCTCCCACGCGTCGATCCCGTGCACCATGAGCCAGACCGGCACGCCGAAGGCCGCCTTCAGCGCGGCCGCCACCGGCATCAGGTTGACGTGGACGCAGACGACGAGGTCGAAGCGCTCGCGCGCCTGACGGCGGAACGCCTCGACCGCGTACCGGGCCGGGTTGCCCGGCAGACACTCCTCCGAGAGCCCGTCGGGCCGCGCGAAGCTCTCGCTCGGCGGGTTGCGAGCGAGGAGCAGGACCTCGTCGACCTCCGGCGTGGTGAGTAGCCCCGACAGGTAGTCGCGGGTCCCCTGCGCCATGCCGGCGAAGCCGCCGAAGGACTCGGGGCCCAGGGCGAGGACGCGCATGGCTTCAGGCGGCGCGGCGCGCCTGCTCCGTGTCGCTTTCGACGTGGGCCGCGTCGCTCGCGCGCTCGAGCTCCGGCAGCTCGACCGGCCGCCCGGCGGCGATCGCCTCGAGCAGGAGCCGCCAGCGCTCGCAGCAGCGCTCGCGCTCGCGGTTCGCGAGGAACCACGCGCGGCCGCTCGCGCCCATGCGCTTCGCGAGCGCGGGGTCTTCCTTGAGCTGCAGGATGGTCTCGGCGAGCGGCGCGTGCGAGCCGGGCTCGAACACGAAGCCCGCGCCGGCCGCGCGGAGGTCCTCGGCGGACTCGCAGTGCTCCGGCCCGACGAAGAGCACCGGCCGCGCGGACGCGAGCTGTCCGTAGAGCTTGCCCGGCACCGACACGCCGACGTGCCGCGGCCGCAGCGAGAGATAGTGCGCGTCGGCCGCCGACAGCGAGAGCCGCAAGTCTTCGCGCGGGACGTAGGGCAGGAAGGCCGCGTTGCCGAGGCCGCGCCGGCGCGCGAAGTCCTCGATCTCCCCGCGCCGCGGGCCGCCGCCGATGAAGGCGAAGAGCACGTCCGGGTCGCGCGCGTCGAGGTCCGCCATGGCGCGGAGCAGCTCGTCGAAGCGGTGTACGAGCCCGGCGTTGCCGGAGTACAGGACGACGAAGCGGTCCTGCCAGCCCAGCTCGGTGCGCAGCTCGTTCCCGGCGTGGGAAACGGGCGTGACCTCCTCGGCGCGGCTCCAGATCGGCATGACGGAGACCTTCGCGTCGGGAACGCGCCGGCGCGCGACGCGCTCCGCCATGTAGGGGCCGAGCACGCCGACGTGGTCGGCGTTGCGCAACGTCCAGCCGTAGAGCGACTCGACCGCGCGGCCGACCGCCGACCGCGAGTCGAGCACGCCGAGCTCGAACTCCGCGTCCGGGTGGTGGTCCATCAGGAACACCACGTGCTTCGGACCGCGCAGCCGGTGCGCGAGGCTCCCCCAGAGCCCGAGCAGGGGCGGCGTCGTCAGCGTGACGACGACGTCGGCCCAGCGCGACGCGAGGAGCCGCGGCCCCGCGAGGAGGTGGAACGACAGGTAGTCGCTCATCCTGCCCGCGGTGCGGCCGCGCCCGAAGGCGCTGGCGTTCACGCGCCGCACGTCCACCCCGCGACGGTCCTCCCGGAACGGCTGGTCGAGGCTCCCCTCGAGGTAGCGACCCCGCGAGCAGAGGACGCGCACCTCGTGCCCGCGGGCGACGAGGTGCTCGGCCAGGTCGGTCAGGTGTTGTCCCGTGCTGGCGAAGTCGGGCCAGTAGAACTGGTTGGCGAGAAGGAATCGGGCCACGGGGACTGCATCGTGAGGGGAGCGCGCATGCGCTCGGCGAACCGGTCCCACGAGACCATGCGGTCGTGGATCCAGGCGTACGTTCGCTCCATGCCGTCGGAGAGCGCGGTCGTCGGCTCCCAGTCGTAGGCGGCGAGGATCTGGGTGTTGTCGCTGTTGCGTCCGGCGACGCCCTGCGGCGCGTCGAGGCGGTAGTCGCGGACGAGCCGCACGGCCGCGATGTCCTCGACGATCTCCACGAGGCGCTCGATGGTGACGAGCTCGCGCGAGCCGAGGTTCAAGGGCTCGGTGACCGGCCCGCCGTGGATCAGCTCGATCCCGTCCAGGCAGTCGTCGATGTAGGTGAAGCTCCGCGTCTGCGTGCCGTCGCCCCAGATCTCGATCGAGCCGGTGCCGGAGTACTTCGCCTCGATCACCTTGCGGCAAATCGCCGCCGGGGCCTTCTCGCGGCCGCCGCTGAACGTGCCGTGGGGACCGTAGATGTTGTGGAAGCGGGCGACGCGCGTCTCGAGGCCGAAGTCCTCGCGGAAGTGGCGGCACATCCGTTCCGAGAAGAGCTTCTCCCAGCCGTAGCCGTCCTCGGGAAGGGCGGGATAGGCGTCCTCCTCGCGCAGCGGGACCACGTCGGCGTCGCGCTGCTTCTCGGCGTTGTAGACGCACGCCGACGAGGAGAAGAAGAAGCGCTCGACGTCCGCGTCGCGCGACGCCATCAGGAGGTGCGTGTTGATCAAGACGCTCAACATGCAGAGCGCCTTGTTGTTCTCGATGAACCCCATGCCGCCCATGTCGGCGGCCAGGTTGAAGACGACGTCGACGTCTTCGCAGGCGATGCGGCAGTCCGCCAGCCGCGCGAGGTCGAGGATCAGGTTCTCGCAGCCGATGTGGACCTGGTACCAGTCCTCGAGGAGCTTGACGTCAGCGCAGCGCACGAAGGCCGCGCCTCGCTCGAGGGCCCGGCGGGCCAGGTGGCCGCCGATGAAGCCGCCGGCGCCGGCGATCAGGACACGCTTGCCGCGGAGGTCGTGGTCGAAACCTCCGCTCAAAGGGGGGAAACTCATATAGACGGGGACGGAATCAAGGGGTGGCCCGGAGGGCGGGAACAATCCTTGGGCTTACCCTTGATCGTCCCCGGCCACAGCCCTCTTGAGCCTCCGCCACGAATCGTTGACGGAGGGGGATCCCTACCCCGGCGGATCCGCGCTCAGCGCCCTCGTCCAGTCCCGGAGCCAGTCCCGGATGCGCCGCGTTTCGGCGTCGAGATCGGCGTCCTCGCTCTCCAGAATCCACGCGAGGTGGTGCCAGAAGACCTCCATCGCGCGCGGCGTGTCGCCGAGGCGCTGGTGGGTGCGAAAGAGATTCCAGGCGGCGCGCAGGAGCCGCGGGTCCCGCGGGGTGAGCTCTCCCCGGTAGGCCGCGAAGGCGCTCTCCTGCGCCACCCGCGCGCGCTCGTCCTCGCCGAGGTCGAGCAGCGTCGCCGCCAGGTTCTCGATGAGCGCGACCGTGCGGGCGTCCTCCGGCCCGTGGCTGCGCCAGTGCTCGCGCAGACGGTCGAGCTGCTCGTCGCGCACGCGCTCCAACTGGGTCCCGCACCAGGCGGCGTCGGCCGCGTCCGTGTCGTGGGGTCGCTTCAAGGCTCAGAGGCTCTCGACCATCCGGTGGCCCGAGGTGCGGGATTTCGCGGCCGGACCGCGGGATCCACGACTTTTCCGGCGGACCTGTCCCGGCGCAGGGAATCTCGTGGATCAGGCGGCCCGGGCGACCCTCTCCCTACGGGAAACGATCCAGGGCCCGAGCACGAGGCTGTCCATCCGGGTGCGCAGGAAGCAGTCCAGCGCCTCGCGCGGGCGGCAGACCACCGGCTCGTTCTCGTTGAACGAGGTGTTGAGCAGGATCGGCACGCCGGTCTCGCGCTCGAAGGCCTCGATCAGCTCGTGGAAGAGCGGGTTCGTCTCCGGCGAGACCGTCTGCAGGCGGCCCGTGCCGTCGGCGTGGGTGACCGCGGGGACCTGCTCGCGGCGGTCCCGCCGGATCGGCCACACCTGCAGCATGAACGGAACGTCGCCGTCGCGTTCGAACCAGCCCGCGACCGCGTCGCGCCGCACCGCCGGCGCGAACGGGCGGAAGCGCTCGCGCAGCTTGATCTTCTCGTTCAAGAGGTCGCGCATGTCCGCGCGGCGCGGGTCGGCGAGGATGCTCCGGTTGCCGAGCGCGCGCGGACCCCATTCCATGCGGCCCTGGAACCAGCCGACGACCTCGCCCGCCGCGATGCGCGCGGCGACGCGCTCGCACAGCGTCGCCGTGTCGCGCGTCCGCTGCACGGTGCAGCCGGCGGCCGCGAGGGCTTCGCCGTGCTCGTCCAGGAGCGCCTCGAAGTCGTCCTCGCGGAACTCCGGGCCGAGGTACGCGCTCGACATCGCGAAGCGCCGCCGGCGGCCGAGACCGGCGCACCAGTGCGCGACCGCGGCGCCGATCGCGCCTCCGGCGTCGCCGGGGGCCGGCGGCACGTAGAGGCGCTCGAACGGCGTCTCGGCGGTGATGCGACCGTTCGCGAGGCTGTTCATGGCGCAGCCGCCGGCCAGGCACAGCCGCTCCTCGCCGGTCTCCCGCGCGACGTGGCTCAGGACGTGGTAGAGCGCTTGTTCGTAGGCCTCTTGAACCGACGCGGCCAGGTCGGCGTGACGGTCTTCGATCTCCTCGTCGGTTCGGCGCGCGGGGCCGAGGATGCGCTCGAGCCCAGGTCCGAAGACCCGGCCGAGTTGCGGCTCGCCGCCGGCCCAGGTCATCGCCGCGCCGCCCTCGTGGTGTACGAAGCAGTCGAGGTTGAGCTCGAACCTCCCGGGCAGGAGCTTCAGGACCCGGCGCATCTCGCCGCGGAAGCGCGGCTTCCCGTGCGCGGCGAGCCCCATGACCTTGTACTCGTCGCCGTACCGCGGAAAGCCGAGGAGCTGCGTGATCGCGAGGTAGAAGAGCCCGAGCGAATGCGGGAAGTGGACCCGGTCGCGGACCTCGATCTCCCGGCCCTGCCCGAGCCCCCACGCGAAGCTCGAGAAGTCGCCGAAGCCGTCGACCGAGACCACGGCGGCCTCCTCGAAAGGCGAGACGAGGAAGCTCGACGCGAGGTGGGCGAGGTGGTGCTCGACGCGCGCCACCCTGGCGCGCAGGTCTTTCGTGCGGAGCCCGAAGGACCGCGCCAGCTCGACGTCGACGCCGCCGAGCTTCTTCGCGTTCCGCCGCCGGTCGAGGAGGAAGCCGAGGCTCGGGCGCCGGCGCAGGGCGAAGCCCGCCTTGCGCCAGAAGCTCACGCGCGGGTCGCGGTTGACGGCGATCCAGTCCAGCTCGCACGGATCGACCCCGCCCTGCTCGAGGCACCAACGCGCCGCCTCGCTCGGGAAGCCCGCCCAGTGCTTGAGACGCCGGAAGCGTTCCTCCTCGGCGGCGGCGACGAGCTCGCCGTCGACGAGCAGGCAGGCGGACGAATCGCCGTGCCAGGCGTTCAGGCCCAGGATGGTCGTGGCGGGGGACATGGCCGGGAGCTCGATCTTCGCTATCGGCCGGCGCCGGCCACGAAGCTGAAGCCCGACTCCGCGACTTCGAAGGGTCTTCCCGGGGGGCGGCTCAGAGCCAGTAGCCGAGGTCGTTCTCGGCGACGGCGTAGAGAACCAGGAGCCCGTTCGTGACGAGATGGGCGAGCACCGCGTCGCCGACGCGCCCGCGCCGGTAGAGGACCAGCGCGTAGACCGCGCCGGCGAGGAAGCCGGCGAGCCAGCTCTCGTGGAGCAGTCCGAAGAGGAGCGACGACACGAGGAAGGAGAAGACCGTGAAGCTCCCCACCGGGACGCTCTCGAAGCTCTTCGCCTGCAGGCGGCGGAGGAGATAGCCGCGGAAGGCGAGCTCCTCGGCCAGCGGTGCGAGAAGGAGCGTCCCCACGACCTTCGCGAGGAGCCACGCGACGGCGCCGAGGGCCGGCAGGTCGGCGAGCGTGGTCCACGTCCGCTCGGCGCGCGCCGCGCTCTCCGCGTCGGGCGCCGCCAGCGGCAGCCAGAGCAAGAAGACCAGCACGCCCGCCCCGATCGCGGTCCAGGACCAACCCCAGCCCAGGCCGGCGTATCGGTCGCGGTAGAACCAGAGCGCCGCCGCGCCGACGACGACAGCCAGGGGCTCGAAGGCGTCGAAGCCGAGCGCGAAGGCGCCGGTCGTCATTCCCACGCCCATCACCAGGAGCAGCGGCAGGAGCCAGGGCGCGGCGGCGTAGCTCCCGGCCGCGCCCGCGGCGTCGCGGGAGAAGAACCGGAACCGGCGCGCCACCACGACGAGCGCCCAGGACACCGCGCAGAAGAAGAGCCACCCGGCGCGCGCGTGGAACGCCGTCACCGCCACCTCGGGCGAGAACCGCGCGCCGAGGAGGATCAGCGCGACGATGCGCGCGACGTTCGCGGTCCAGATGACGCCGGCGCCGAGCGGCAGCAGGAGGAAGGCGCCGGGGAAGCGCAGCGACGCGCGGAAGTACCAGAGGTACGCACCGAGGAAGACGAGGATCAGCCCGATCCCCTCCCAGCCGGAGCAGCCGGTGCCGATCTCGACGGTGAAGCCGTCGTACCCCACCGTGCGGCGCGCTGCGTCGAAGGCGGTTTCGCCCGGCAGGACGCGGAGCACCGCGTGTACGCATGCGAGCGTCGATTGCCCGAGCGCTCCCCAGAGCGCGCTGTCGGTCAGCCGCCCCGCCTGCCACGCGAGGAGGCCGACGAGCGAGCCCGAGCCGGCGACGCCCGCCGTGCGCCAGAGCACCGCGCGCAGCGCCGCTGGCGGAACCGCCGCCGCGGCGAGCAGGCCGAAGTTGACGAGACCGGTGGCGAGCCAGCCGAGCACCCACGCCGCGCCGGCGCGGCCGAGCTCGGCGTCGAAGACGAGGCTCGTCAGGAAGACGAAGCCCGCCAGGGTGAACGCGTGCGCGGCGAGATAGGGCCAGAGCGCCGGCGCGCGCCGCATGCGTGCGACGGCCGCCGCCACCTGGCGTTGCAACTCGAAGCCGCCGAAGAGCGCCATCGCGGTGGCGATAGCGATGCAGGCCGGCAGCACGAACGGGGTCAGGCGCAGGAGCGAATGGCCGAAGCTCCCGCCGTCCGCTCCGCTCGGCAGGTCGAACGCAGAGGTGAGCGCGATCCCCTCGGCGACGGCGAGCGCGCCGAGGAAGAGCCAGCGCCTGGGGAAGGGGGACTCCCGACCGGCGCGGAGGGCCGGGCCGAGGGAGCTCAAGCGGACTTCTTGAGCTCCCGTCGCGACGTCAGGATGAGCAGCCCGCCGAAGAGGAGCGCCAGCGCGCGCGCGGTCAACCCGGAGTCGATCTCGGGAACGGGTTGGACGGTGGTGCCGCCGATCTGCGCCGCGCCGGGCGCGGCAAGCCACGCGAGGGCGAGCGAGGTCGCTAAGACGGCGCGGCGGGCCCGCCGTGCGAGGCGCTGGGCGTGAGGCATCTCTCCAACCTTCTTCCGGGGGCCTCCCCGCGGGGAAACCCGACGCAGGCCTTATCGAGCGGCGGACGGCCCGCTCTTTAGGCGGTCTCGCGTCCCGCCCAGGCGGTCAGGCCGCGCTCCCGGTCCGATCCGGGGACGGTGTTGTCGAGGACCAGCGCGCAGAGAGCCCCGACCGCCATGCCGGTCTTTCCGACCTGGGTGACGATGTCGCCGAAGGTCTTCCACGGCTCCGCCTCGAAGACCAGCGGGTGCGCCTTGAAGTACTCCGGCACCGACAAGCCCATGAAGAAGGCGAAGCCGAGGATGAAGAGGTTGCGCGCCGAGTTCAGGTCGACGAACTGGAGGTTGGAGAGGCCGACCGCCGCGATCATGCCGAACATCGTGCAGTACATCCCGCCGACGATCGGCTGCGGGATGGTCGTGAAGACCGCGCCGACCTTCCCGATGACCGCGAGCAGCATCATCATGATCGCGCCGCCCTGCACGACGCGGCGGCTGCCGACGCGGGTCAGGCCGATCGCGCCGATGTTCTCGCTGTAGGACGTCGTCCCGTTGCCGGTGCCGAAGATCCCCGCGACGAGGCACCCGATTCCCTCCATGCCGATGCCGCGGTTGATCGTGCGCTTGTCGGGGACCGGGGCGCCGGAGAGCCGCGCGCAGGCGTAGTAGTCGCCCACCGACTCGACGATCGACGCCACGTACCCCGCCAGCATCCCGACGAAGGCGGCCAGGCCGAAGATGGGCAACTGGAACGGCAGCGGAACGCGGAACCACCCCGCCGCGGCCACGTTCTCGCCCGAAACGTACGCGGCGTCCTCCGGGCCGAAAACGCCGGCGACGGTCAGCGCCCAGGCGATGCCCCACGCGACGACGATGCCGAGCAGGATCGGGAAGAGCTCGAAGATCCGGTGCGTGCGCCGGAGGTACTGGCTGAAGAGGATGATCAGGACGATCGTCAGCCCGCCGATCCGCCAGTCCTTGCCGGCCTCCGGCGCGCCGAACTGGAAGAGCGCGAGCCCGATCAACGCGATCGTCGGCGCGATCGTGATCGGCCCGACGAAGCGCAGGAGCGCGCCGACCATGCCGGTGTAGCCGACGACGATCTCGACGAGCGCTCCCAGGATGATCGCTCCTTGCACGTGTTGGAGCCGCACCTCCCAGCCCGCCTCCGCGAGCCCCGCCATGCCGCAGATCGCGATCGTCGGCGCGAGGAACGAGAACGTCCCGCCCTGCACGAGCGGCAGGCGGTTGCCCAGCGTCGTCTGCAGGAGCGTCGTGATCCCGCTGACGAAGAACATCGTGCTGATCAGCCAGCCGAGCTCCACCGGCTTGCCCTCGAGCCCGAGGGGTCCGGACAGGATCAGCGGGATCGCCACCGTCGAGCCGAACATCGTGAGGTAGTGCTGCAGACCCAGAAAAAGGGTCTGGCCCAGCGGCGGCTTGTCGTCGATCCCGTAGATCAGGTTCCCTGACACGAGTCCTCCCTCTCGTCCGAGCGGTTGCGCGTCCAGGGCTGATTTCCTACGGATACCGCGATGGGAAGGGAAGATCCTTTTCTCGCGGCCGCGATCGAGGAGGCGCGGGCGGGGCTCGCGGAGGGCGGAATCCCCATCGGCTCGGTGCTGGTGCTCGACGGCGAGATCGTGGGCCGCGGGCACAACCGCCGCGTGCAGAAGGGGAGCGCCGTGCTGCACGCGGAAATGGACTGCCTGGAGAACGCCGGACGATTGAAGGCGGGCGACTACCGGCGCGCCGTTCTGTACTCGACGCTGTCGCCGTGCGACATGTGCAGCGGGGCGGTGCTCCTGTACGGCATCCGGCGCGTGGTCGTCGGCGAGAACCGGACGTTCCGGGGTCCCGAGGACTACGTGCGCTCGCGCGGCGTCGCGCTCGAGATCGTCGACGATCCGGAATGCGTGAAGCTGATGGAGGACTTCATCGCCGCGAAGCCCGACCTCTGGAACGAGGACATCGGTGAGTCATCGTGACGTACGGTGCCGCAGCAATTCGTCTACGATTCCGCCGCCGAACTGTTGAGTCTTGCCGAAGTCGTCGGGCGGAATCGTAGACGAATTGCTGCGGCACCGTACGTCACGATTAGCGGATCCGGTCGCGCACCGCGTCCGCCTTGTCCGTCTCCCCCTGCGCGTCGTGGGCTTCCGCCAGCCGCAGAAGGATCGTCCGCGTGTCGGGATGGCGCTCGTCCGCGATCTTGAGCTGCAGCTCGAGGGCTTCCGCGAGGAGGTCTTCGGCTCCTTGGAACCGCTCCTGCTCCATACGGATCGCCGCCAACCCGACGCGCGCCTTCATGTGCGCCGGAGCGAGCCGGAGGACGCGCTCGTACGTCGCGACCGCATCCGGCGTTCGGCCAAGCTCGCGCTGCATGCTCGCGACGTTGCTCAGGAGTGCCACATTCTCCGGGTCGAGCTCCGACGCGCGGACGAACGCCGCGAGCGCCTTCTCCCCGTCGCCCTTCCGCAGGTAGAGGCGCGCGGCCAGGTTCGTCGCGTCGAGCGCGTTGGGGTTCAGGTCGAGCGCACGCTCCACGGCCTCGATCGCCGCTTCGAGCGCGGCCGGATTCCCCGCCTGCGCCTCGAGCGCCGTCGCGCGGATGAGGTAGGGCCGGAAGGAGTCGGGGTTGAGCGCGATCGCCTCGTCCGCGAGCGCCAGCGCCTCCGGTGCGCGCGCGGCCCGGACGTAGGCGCCGCCCAGGTTCGTCAGCACCGCCGGGTCGTCGGGATGCTCGGCGCGCAGGCGCTCCAGGATCGCGATCGCGTCCGCCACCTTGCCCTGCGCGAGGAGCCCCTGGCTCCGCGTCAGGTCCGTGCTGCGGCCGCGCTTCTCGACGAAGACCGAGCCGAAGCGCGGATCGGGCAGGACCGGCCGCGCGCCGCGGCCGCGCGCCGCTTCCTCGCGCGCCTCCGCCTCGCGGCCGAGCTGGCGGTACGCCGTCGCGAGGAGCTGCCGTCCATAGCCGTCGTTCGGCCCGCCGAGGACGTGCGCGCGTAGAAGCTCGACCGCCTCGTCGGCTTCCTCGCGCGCGAGGGCGATGCGGACGAGCCCCACCCAGTTGTTGACGAGCTCCGGCTCCGCCTTCGTCCCGCGCGCGTACCAGTGTTCGGCGCGCTCGAGGTCGCCGTCGTTCAGAAACCACTGCCCGAGCCGCCAGTACGAACCGCCATAGCCCGGGTCGAGGTCGACCGAGCGCTGCATGTGCGCGCGCGCCTGCGTCGCGTCGCCGAGGTGCGATTCCGCGATCGCGTAGAGGTACCAGGTCTCGGGATCGTCCTCGTCGAGCGCGACGCTCTGCGCGTAACAGCGCGCGGCGAGGTCGTGGAGCCCGTTGCCGTGATAGAGCCGGCCGAGCGCGCTCCAGCGCGTCGCGTCGCCGTGCTCCGCATCGATCTTCGCCGCGGCTTGCCGCACCGCCGACGCGAGCTGCGGATCGAGCGCGTCGACGTCCCGCGGCAGCGGAACCTCCGCCGGCGCGCCGCCGGAAGGACAACCCGCGAGCAGCACGACCGGAGCGACGAGGAGGGGGAGGAAACGCGGGAGCCCGCCCATTGGCGGCGGATTGTACCGATATACTCGCCCGGCCCATGCCCGCGCGAACGACCGCACCGCTCACCCTTCTCGGTTTCTTCGTCGCGGGCTGCGGCGACGATGCGGGCGTAGACGGCGGAAGCGCCGAGCCGCCGCCCGCGACGACTCTCGAAGCGCCATGGTTCGAAGAGGTCGCGCTCGAGCGCGGCCTCGACTTCCTCCACGACTCCGGACACGACGAGCGCTACCTGATGCCGGAGATCATGTGCGGCGGCGGCGCGCTCCTCGACGCGGACGGCGACGGCGACCTCGACGCGTATCTCGTGCAGAGCGGCCCCTTCCTGGCCGAGCCGGCGTCGCGGCCGGGGAACCAGCTCTTCCTCAACGACGGGGAGGGGCGCTTCACCGACGCGACGGCCGCGAGCGGCGCGGACGACCGCGGCTACGGCATGGGCGCCGCCTGCGGCGACGTCGACGGCGACGGGGACGTGGAGCTCTACGTGACGAACGTCGGGCCCAACGCGCTCCTCTCGAACCTCGGCGCCGGGCGCTTCGAGGACGTCACCGGCGCGGCGGGCGTCGGCGACGGCGGGTTCGGCGCGAGCGCGGCCTTCTTCGACTACGACCTCGACGGGCATCTCGATCTGCTCACGCTCAACTACCTCCACTGGAGCGCGGCGAACGAGCTCGAGTGCTTCAACGCGCAGGGCCTGGCGGACTACTGCAGCCCGCAGACCTACGCGAGCCCCGCGCGCGACGTGCTGTACCGCAACCGAGGCGACGGCACGTTCGCCGACGCGACGGTGGCCGCGGGGCTCGACCGGGCGATCGGGAACGGACTCGGCCTCGCCTGCGGCGACTTCAACGGCGACGGGCTTCCCGACGTCTTCGTCGCGAACGACGGGATGCCCGACCACCTTTGGATCAACCAAGGGGAGGGCAAGTTCGTCGACGAGGCGCTTTTCGCCGGCTGCGCGGTCGACCAGGACGGCCGCCCGAAGGCCGGCATGGGCGTCACGGTGGTCGACCTCGACGACGACGGGGACCTCGACCTGCTCGTGTGCAACCTGGCGAACGAGACCGACTCGCTCTTCCTGAACCAGGGCGGCTACTTCCGCGATTCGACCGCCGTCGCGGGCCTCGGCCTCGCCAGCCGGCCCTTCACGCGTTTCGGCATGGCCTGGTTCGACTTCGACCAGGACGGCGCGCTCGACCTGTTCCAGGCCAACGGGCGCGTCAACCGCCAGGCGACGCTCTACTCCGACGACCCCTTCGCGGAGCCGAACATGCTCTTCCGCGGCGAGGGCACGCGCTTCGAGGTCGTCCCGAACGGCGGCACGCGCGAGGAGTTGATCGCCACGAGCCGCGCCGCGTGCTTCGGCGACGTCGACGGCGACGGGGCGGTCGACGTGCTCGTAGTCAACCGCGACGAGCGCGCGCACCTCTTGCGCAACGTCGCGCCGGCCCGAGGAAGCGCGGTCCTTCTCCGCGCCGTCGGGCCGAGCGGCGCGGACGCGCTCGGCGCGACGCTCACGCTCGACGTCGGTAAGCGGAGGATCACGCGCGACGTGCGCGCCGCCTTCAGCTATCAGGCTTCCAACGACCCGCGCGTCCACGTCGGCCTCGGCAACGCCACGCGCGTCGACAACGTGGTCGTCCGCTGGCCCGACGGGGCGCGCGAAGGCTTCGGCGGCTTCGACGCGGGCGGCGTCGTGACGCTCCGCCGCGGTGAGGGACAGGCCGTCCCGGATTGAGCCTCGCCGGTTGCTAGAATCCGAGCCATGTTCGTGCGGAGGCTTGCGATCGCCGCCGCGGCTCTCGCCGCCGCGTGCACCGCGGACCCGACGGGCTCGGCGGAGGACTTCGGCAAGCCCGTCGACGTCGCCGCGGCGCGTTCCTTGGCGGCGGCGCTCGCCGGAGACACGCTCCCCGTGGGCGAGATCACGCTCTCCGGACGGATCGGCGACGTGTGTACCGGCGAGGGTTGCTGGTTCGTCCTCCAGGAGGTCGAGGGCGCACAGCTTCGCGAGGTGTTCGTCGACTTGAACCGCGGCGCGGGTTTCACCGTGCCGGCCGACGTGGCCGGCCGCGACGCCGTCGTCCGCGGCCGCTTCGCGGGCGAGCTGGACGAGCCGGAGCTCCTGGCGGTCGGACTGCGCGTCGAATGACGGGCCGGCTGGGGACGACGTTCGCCTGGGCGTTCGCGAGCGTCGCCTTCCACCGCGCGCGTTCCGTCGCCGCGGTGTTGCTCGTCGCGGTGGCGACCGCGCTTGTCGCGTGCACGCTCGGCTTCCAGGCCGGCTTCGAGCGCGCGCTCGACCGCAACGTCGAGGCGCTGGGCTACCAGGTCCTCGTCACCGGCAAGGGCTGTCCCCACGAGGCGGCCACGCTGATCCTGCGCGGCGGATCGATCCCGATGTACATCCAGGACGACGTGTACCGCCACGTCGTGGCGCAGCCCGAGGTGGCGGAGTCGACGCGCTTCCTGATGCAGTCGGTGCCGGGCGAGCTCCCCGGCGCGCGGCAGCTCTACGTGGGGATCGATGACGACTTCCTGCGGCTCAAGCCCGGCGTCGCGTTTCAGCGCGGAGAGTGGTTCAGCGCGGAGACGGCCGGCGAGGCGATTCTCGGCTTCAACGTGGCCGAGTTTCGCCGCCTGAACGTCGGCGACTCGATCGAGCTCCTCGGGCGCGAGCTGACGGTGCGCGGCGTGCTGGACAAGCTCGGCACGCAGGACGACGGCACGGTCTTCCTGCCGCTGGCCGTGGCGCAGGACGTCTTCGAGAAGCCGGATCGCCTGACCGGCATCGGCCTGCGGCTGGACGACCTCGGCGAAGCCGCCGGTCTCGTCGACCGCCTGTACGACGTGCCGTCGATCCAGGTCGTCCGCATGTCGCAGGTCCAGTCGGCCGTGCTCGGCGTGCTGCGGGGAATGCGCGCGCTGTTTCTCGCCTTCGCGGCGGTCTGCGTGGCGCTTGCGCTGCTCGGCGTGTTCGGCGCCGCGCTTCTCGCGCTGCAAGAGCGGCGCGGCGAGCTCGGCGTGCTGCGTGCGCTCGGTTGTCCGGGCGGCACGCTCTTCCGGCTCGCCTGGTGCGAATCGCTCGTGCTGAGCCTGCTCGGCGCCGTTGTCGGGATCCTCGTCGCGATCGCCCTGCGCGGCGCGGCCGAGAGCTTCGTGCGCGCGAACCTCTCGTTCGTTCCCGGCGGGCCTATCGTCGAGACGACGCCCGCCGTCCTCCTGACGAGCGTCGCGCTCGTCGTCGCGCTGTGTCTCGCCGCCGCCGCGCTCCCCGCGTGGCGCAGCGCCGCCGCGCCGCCGGCGACCTCGATGCGGGGGGCGGGATGAGCCTCGTCGCCGCGACGGGCCTCCGCAAGGACTACCGCCAGGGCGGAGACGTCGTCGCCGCGCTGCGGGACGTGGCGCTCGCGGTCGAGGAGGGCGAGTTCCTCTGCGTCACCGGCCCGTCGGGCTCGGGCAAGTCGACGTTGCTCTCGCTTCTCGCGGGGCTCGACCGCCCGACGCGCGGCTCGGTCACGTTCCGCGGCGAGGCGCTCGAGACCGCCTCCTCCGGCCGCCTGGCGGAGTTGCGCCGCACGGGCATGGGTTTCGTGTTCCAGGACTTCCGGCTCGTGCGGCACCTCACCGCGCGGGCCAACGTGCGGCTGCCGCTCCTCTTCGCCGGCGACGGCGAGGACCGCGCCGACGAGCTCCTCGAACGCGTCGGCCTCGCCGCTCGCGCCGGCCATCGCCCGCACGAGCTCTCGCGCGGCGAGATGCAGCGCGTCGCCGTCGCGCGCGCCCTGGTCCACGACCCGGCCGTCGTCTTCGCCGACGAGCCCACGGCGAGCCTGGACCGGGCGAACCGTGAAGCGGTGTGGAGGCTCCTGAGCGAGCTTCACACCGAGCGTGGGCTGACGCTCGTCGTCGCGGCGCACGACGCCGAGCAGGTGCCCGGGGCCGCGCGGACCGTGCGGCTCGCGGACGGGCGGATGGTGGAACCTCTGCGTCGTGGAACCGACGGATGAGTGGCGTTCTATTGCGAAATTAGCTGAATTATCTTGTGAGGGTAAATCGGGTAAACATTCCTATAATCCGCCCATGGACCCTCTAGGCAACCCTTACAGCCCGGGCGCGGGCACACCTCCCCCCGAGCTGGCCGGCCGAGATGAGCTCCGTGACAGGGTGCGTATTGCTCTCGAGCGGATCCGCCGGGGCAGGCCGAGCAAGAGCGTGCTCATGGTCGGGCTTCGGGGGGTCGGTAAGACCGTTCTGCTCGACCAGTTCGCCCGGGACGCCGAGGGAAGCGGTCTCCACACGATGCGCATTGAAGCTCCCGAGGAGAGGTCCCTCCCGGGCATTCTGGCACCGGAGCTGCGCAAGGCTCTGATTCGGCTCTCCAACGTCGAGAAGGCCAGGGATCTCGCCGGCCGAGCGCTACGGGGGTTGGCGGGCTTCGTCGGGGCGCTGAAGGTCCACTACGAGGACATCCACGTCGGCCTCGATTTCGAACCCGAGCCGGGCTTGGCGGATGCGGGGGACTTGGAGCACGACCTCCAATCGTTGCTGGAAGCCGCCGGTGCAGCGGCCAAGGCTGCGGGCACCGCCTTGGTGCTGTTCATCGACGAGCTTCAGTACGTCCCGGAAGACGAGCTGGCGGCGCTGATCACCTCGCTTCACCGCGTTGGGCAGAGACAACTCCCGGTCGTGCTGGTGGGCGCGGGCCTTCCGCAGCTTCGAGGGCGGACGGGTAGGGCGAAGTCATACGCCGAGCGACTCTTTGACTTCCCCGAGGTCGGCTCGCTTCCGGTCGAAGACGCTCGTGCCGCGCTCGCCAAGCCCGCGCGGGCGGAAGGCGTTGAGTTCGAGCCGGGGGCATTGGAGCGCATCATCGAGGAAACAGATGGCTATCCGTACTTCCTTCAAGAGTGGGGGAAGCACGTTTGGGACGTCGCCACACAGTCGCCGATCACCCTCGCCGACGTCGAGTCTGCTTCCGCGGCGGCGGTCGCTTCCCTCGACGAGAGCTTCTTCCGTGTGCGGTTCGATCGGCTGACGCCGTCCGAAAAGCGCTACCTTCGTGCGATGGCGGAGCTTGGCCCCGGGCCGCACCGATCGGGCGACATTGCGGATGAATTGGATCGCAAGGTCACGTCGCTCGGGCCGGTTCGGAGCAAGCTGATCGAGAAAGGGATGGTGTGGAGCCCAAGCCATGGCGACACGGCCTTCACGGTTCCCCTCTTCGACGAGTTCATGCGCCGGATCATGCCGGGGGAGGACTGGCGACACGCGTAGCGTCCGCGGCGATCCAGCGCATGGGAACGGGAGCTCAGTAGATCCCGTCGACCAGGATCGTCGTCGCGGCGGGTCCGAACCGGAGCTCGCCGAGCGCGACGTCGAAGTAGGCGTCCTGGACGAAGAAGTCGACGCTGGGGACGCTGCCGAGGTCCGGGACGGGGTAGGAGACGCCGAGCGATCCGCCACCCGGCACGGGGCCGAGGAAGCTTCCCCAGGCGGGAGGCGTCGGGTCGACCAGGAGCACCGACGGACCGAACGGCGACGGCGCGAAGCCGGGCGCGATGGAGAACAGGAGCCAGACCAGGTCGCCCGGTGACCCGCTCACCGTCAGGTCCAGGGTCTCGCCCTCGCGCAGAACCGTGTTCGACGCGATCGTGTGAGGCTGTCCGGGGAGCGTGATCACGCTCGACGAGCCGTCCACCGACGTCGGCTGGCCGAACGGGACGCCGCTGCCTCCCGTGACCGGCGTCGAGCACAGGTACACCGTCGATCCCGCGCTCGCGACGAGGCCCGTACCTCCGGCCTCGAAGTTGGCGCTTCCCCCCTGGATCGACGTGCCCGTCGCGTAGAGCGTCGAATCGTCGAGGACCACGCCGGTGGCGCCGGGCAGGTCCGGGTAGATCGTGTCGGTCCCGTCCCCGCCGCGCAGCGAACCTCCGTGGACGACGGCGGTGGAGTTCTCGAGCACGAGGGCCGAGGTCGGGGGCGCGGCGTAGAAGCCGTACTGGATGGATCCCGTGACGTCGCAGTCCTGCAGGACGACCTGGGAGCTCTTCGCGTGAATGGCGCCGAACGACCCCGAGCCGCCGTAGAGGTCGGCCCGCACCTGGCATCCGTCGAGCCACACCGTACCCGCGTTGTTCTCGAGGTCGAGCTGGGTGCCGTACCAGAGATCGAAGCCGCGGAACGTGACGTGCTGGTTCGCCGCGAGGTTCGAGATCGTGATGTTCGGCCTCAGGTAGACCAGCGGCTCGTCCGCGACGAAGGTCAGCGACTTCCCGTCGATCGGCTGGAAGAGCCAGTTGGCGGTGGCCCCGATCCCGTACTTGACGAGCAACACGTCCCCGTCGCCGGCCGTCGCGACCGCCGTGTTCAGGTCGGAGAAGTCGCCCCCTCCCGCGGTGTCCACCGTCCAGACGTTGCCCTGCGCCGCGGCGCTCGTCGTCAGCAGAATCGCTCCCAGACAGCTCCATCCCCGCATGGCGTCTTCTCCGGTCTCGGCGTGAAGGGGTCGCTTCCGATGCCCGATTCTAGCGCTTCCGGCGAAGAGCGCAGTGGGCTTGGCCCGGTCTCGGCCCGGTGGACCGCCGCTAGACTACGCGCCATGGTCCGACGCGAAGCGAAGCGGTTCGCCGCCGCGGCCGCGCTGCTCCTGGCGGGCTGCGGTGGGGGCGAACCGGCGATGGACGACGCCGAGTTCCGGCGCCGTCTGCGGTTGGGCGTCGAGCAGTTGCGCCGGCACCTCGGCGACTCCGCGCGCGCCGAGCTCGCGCGCTGCGCCGAAGCGCGGCCGGACGACCCGGAGGTCGCGTTCCACCGCGCGCGCCTGGCGTTGCTCCCCGACGCCGACGGTCCGGACGAGGCCGAAGCGCGCGAGCTCCTCGGGCGCGTGCTCGAAGCGGACTCCGCCCACGTCGCCGCCCATCGCATGCTGTGGGAGCTGGACGCCGCGCGCGGCGACGAGGTCGCGGCGCAGCAGCACCGCGCGGCGATCGAATCCGCGTACGGTCCGCTCGGGACGATCGAGATGGACCAGATCGCGGCGCTCGAGCGCGGCGGAACGCTCGCGCTGCTCTCCTTCCCGGGCGTCGGCGAGTTCGTCCCGCAGTCCGAAGCGTACTTCGAGCTGCGCGGCGGCTTCGGCCTCCTGCAACGCCAGGGGCGCTACGACCCCGAGGGCGGCGCGAACGCGATCGAGTCCGTGCTGCGCCGCTACCCCGACCTCGTCGCGCTACGCATGCACTACGCGCGCTCGCTCGACCAGGGGCAGGTGCGGATCGAGAGCCGCGACGACCCGGAGCTGCCGCCGATGAGCTCGAAGATCATCCTCGACGCGGCACAGTCGCACTTCGAGCGGGCTTTCGACCGCGTCTCGCCCGGCTCGCGCGCCGCGACGGAGGCGCTGCGGAACCTGAGCCGCATCGCGATGCAGATGGCGGACTACGAGGACGCGTACGTGCTCAAGGCGGTCGCGCGGGAGGACCGGCGGCTGTCGGAGGGACAGCGGCGTGCCCTGTCGGCGCGCATGGGGCTCGCCCGCTACAAGCAAGGTCTCCTGCCCGAGGCGATCGAGCTCCTCGAGCACTCGGTTTCCGGCGCGCGCCCGCAGCTCGCGCACCTCTGGCTCCTGCACCTCGCTCACGAGGCGGCGGGAACGCCGCCGGGCGAGCGCGCCGCCGCGTTCCGCTTCCGCGCCGACCTCGAACGCGACCTCGGTCCCGAGCCCGACTTCGTCGACGTCGCGCCGGAGCTGGGCATCGCCAAGCTCGACGGCCTCGGTCCCAGCGCCTGGGGCGACTACGACGGCGACGGCGACTTCGACCTCTTCGTGTGCGGCTGCGACAGCTACGGCGCGCTCTATCGCGAGGACGGCGAGCGCTTCGTCGACGTCTCGCGCGAGGCGGGGCTCTACCGCGTGCAGTCGGGGTACAGCGCGACCTTCGCCGACTACGACGACGACGGCGACCCCGACTTGTACGTCGGCCGCGACGGCTGGAACGGGCCGGCCGCGAACGGGCTCTATCGCAACGAGGACGGCAAGTTCGCCGACGTCACGGCGGAGGCGGGCGTCGACCACCCGGGCTCGTCCTTCGTACACCTCTGGTCCGACGTCGACCGCGACGGCGACCTGGACCTCTACGTCGCCGGCGGGATCACGGGCGCGGGGGACGTGAACACGCTCTTCCGCAACGAGGGCGGCGCGTTCAAGGACGCGACGTCCGCCGCCGGTTTGCGCGAGCCGCGCGGAACCAAGACGATCGGGCTCGCGGTGGGGGACATCGAGCTCGACGGCTGGCCGGACCTCTTCGCCAGCGGCTACCGGACGTTGAACCGCCTCTACCGCAACAAGGGCGACGGCACCTTCGAGGAGCGCGCCGCCGAGGCCGGCGTGGACGGGAAGGACCACCTGAGCGACGGCTACGTCGCCTTCTTCGTCGACGTCGACAACGACCTCGATCAGGACATCCTTCGGACGAGCCTCGCCCCTTGGGAGGAGGTGCTCTTCGCACTGTCGGCAGGCTTCGACGCGGCGGACGCGAAGCGGCGCGCGCAGCTCCTGCGCAACGCGCCGCACCTCTACCGAAACGACGGCGACGGCACGTTCACCGACGCGACGGTGGCCGCCGGGCTCCATCACCCGATCGGCATCATGGGCGCGGGCGTGGCCGACCTCGACAACGACGGCTGGGTCGACCTCTATTTCGGGACGGGCGACCCCGACATCGGGCGGCTCGAGCCCGACCGCTACTACAAGAACCGTGGCGACGGCACGTTCGTCGACCGCACCTTCGCGAGCGGCCTCGGCAACCTCGGCAAAGGCCACGGCGTGACCTTCGTCGACCGCGACGGCGACGGCGACCTCGAGATCTACGCCCCCGAGGGCGGCTTCGTACACGGCGATCCCTGGGCCAACGCCTTCTACGACAACCGCGGAGCGAGCGCGCGCTGGCTCCAGGTCGACCTCGAGGGCACGAAGTCCAACCGCGGCGCGATCGGCGCCGTCGTCATCGTGACGGCGGGCGACCTGACGGTCCTCCGCGAACGCAAGAGCGGCCAGGGCTTCGGCTCGACCGACGCGCCGACGCTGGCGTTCGGCCTCGGCAAGGCGGAGAAGATCGACCGCGTCGAGATCCGCTGGCCGAGCGGCGCCGTGCAGACCTTCGACGACGTCCCGCTCGACCGGCGCATCTTCGTGCGTGAGGGCGAGCGCTGGGCGGCGCGCTAGCGCCTGAGCTTTTTCGGGTCCGCCGCGCGGCGGTCCTTCTCTCCAAGAGAGAGCGGGGGGTGTGGTCCCTCGCGGCTGGTTCACCACCCCCGGGGCGGCAGGCACCGCCCGTGGCTCTCTTTTGCAGGAGGACTTTCATCGTGCGAACGCTCCCTTGGCTCTTCATCGCGCTCGCGGCGCCGGCCCTCGGCGCGCAGACGTTTCAGAACAACCATCACCGGCTCTTCGATCACTTCTCGACCTCCGAGATGCAGGCGGCGGTGCAGACCGACGACGCGGGTTACGCGTACACCGGAACGCACCCGAACACCGTGCTGCCGACGGCGTGGGGTCGCGCGCTGCTCGCGAAGATCCGGCCCACCTTCGATCCGGACTGGGCGGTGACCTTCGTGCACCCGGGCGAGCTCGCCTCGCCGCCGACGGGGCCCGAGCCGGAGATGCGCGCGTTCGACGTCAAGCAGACGTCGGACGGCGGCTACATCCTGTGCGGCGAGTATCTCGTCGAGGGTGCCGGCACGGGCTGGCTCTCCTATCTCTTGAAGACCGACCCGACGGGGCAGGTCATGTGGTTCCAGCTCTATCCGACGATCCACCATCTCTACTCGGTGGTCGAGGTCGTCGTCGGCGGCTTCCCGAAGGGCTACTACGCCGTCGGGCAGAGCGACACCGCCGGATCCGCCGTCGCGCTCCGCACGGACCCCTTCGGCGGCGTGCAGTGCGTCAAGCACATCTGGGCGGACAAAGGCGGCGTGCAGAGCGACGGCATCTACTTTCAGATCATCCCGTACTCGAAGAACCTCTTCGCCGCCGTCGGCAGCGTCGCCTGGGGTATCAACGACACCGACGTGCTCCTGACGGTGTTCGATTCCGACTGCAACGTCGTCGTCAACCGCGCCTACGGCGAGACGGTCACCTACTACCCCGGCAACCCGGCGCCCTTCGGCGTGCTGGAGACGGGATGGTCGCTCGTCGAGGTCAACGGCGACTTGGTCCTGGCGGGCAACTACACGACGAAGTGCATCACCGTGTGCGTTCCCAACCCGATCGACGACGTCCTGCTCCTGCGCGTCGACAAGAACGGCGACCAGAAGTGGGCGAAGCGCTACGACCTCGACGAGGGCCGCGACTGGGCGACGCACATCACCTACGCCAGCACGAGCAAGGGCAAGAAGGCGCGCCTCTACGTCACCGGCGGCGCGGACACGACGACCTTCAACGCGGGCGGCAGCGAGGACGTCTTCCTGCTCGAGGTCGTCGCGAAGCAGGGGCAGGTCGACTCGTGCGAGGTCTTCGGCGACTTCCTCGGCGAGCGGGGCGAGCACGTGCTCCCCAACCTCGACGGCCACCTCTGCATCCTGGGCAACACCGGGAGCTTCCCGTATCCGACCGACGTGACGTACTGGATCGAGCGCTACGCGAACAAGATCGACCCGTGCCACGACCGCTTCCTCGATCCGCCGGACTACGTCGTTCGGCCGGAGGAGGTGAAGCCGTACGACATCACGACGCTCGAGCCGTGGACGAAGGAGAAGCTGATCGCGATCCCGGTGCCGATCGACCAGGCGATCCCCTGTCCGAGGATTCAGCTTCCGTAGCGGGCTTTCGGACGAGGAAGAGCTAGACGCCAACGACGGAGAGTGCGGCGGGCGGTTCCCCGGGGGAGCCGTCCGCCGCCGTACTTCGTGGCCGGGCGTCTGCACGTGCTACGCCTCCTGTCCGCTGGACTTAGAATGGCGGCGACTTCGCTCGGCCCGTTCTTCCCGCGACGACAGGACGCGATCATGTCCGCCGACAAGACCCGTCAAACGCCCGCGTTGCCCGACCTTATGACGCCGTGGACGCGCCTCCAGCTCCACACCAGCTCGCTCCTCGCCGTCTTCTTCCTCGCCGTGTACGCGCGCCTCGTGTGCCCGTTCATCGGCGAGCGCGTCGGCGCCGGCGAGCTCGGCTTCAACCTGCTGTCGGTCTTCGCGATCCAGGTCGTGCTGCGCGAGCTCCTGTTCCACGCGGTGCCGCGTCCCAAGAGCGACCGGTCCCTCGCCCGGCACGGTTACCGACTTTCCATCGTGGTCTGGATCGTCAGCGGTCTCCTGGCGATGGGGCTTCACCAGCTTCGCTACGACAGCTTCCCCTTTGGGAGCCACCTGAAGCTCCTCAGCGGCTACTGGCTCCTCGGCGCCGGCATCCTCGCGCAGTGGGAGTACGTGATCCTCGAGCGCTCCTGCCGCGGCTGCGCGGGCGAGCCGGCGGCGCCGACGCGGTTCCTCGAGCGCATCACGCGGCGCGTCCTCGAGGGGAACTTCGTCCTCACACTGGTCCCGGCGGTCGCCATGCTGCTCGTCGTCTGGCGCTACGTGGCGCAGGAGAGCATCGACCGGGAGCTTTTGAACGAGGTCGCGTACCTCGGGACGTTCTGCGTCGCGATGGGGCTCCTCATGGCCTTCCGCTTCGGCCAGAGCCTGCGCGAGGACACGTCTCACATCGTGGCGGGGCTCCAGACGATCGAGGGCGGTTCGCTCGACGTGCGGCTCGACACGACGCGGCCGGACGAGCTCGGCGAGGTCGCGGCCGGCGTCAACCACATGGTGCGCACTCTTCGGATCGCCAACCGCCAGCTCGAGCGGCGTCTGGGCGAGCGAACTGCCCTGGGCGAGGTCGCGCTGGCGAGCAGCTCGGTCATGGACGTCGACAACGTGCTCGACCTCATCACGGAGAAGAGCTGCGAGGTCGCGCGCGCGGAGGCGAGCTCGCTGCTGCTCTTGCGCGAGGACACCGGCCGGCTGCACTTCCACTGCGCGCGCGGAGAGGCCGCGTCCGATCTCGCCGACGCTTCCGTCGCCGTGGGCGACGGGCTCGCCGGCGCCGTCGCGGAGGCGCGCGAGCCGTTGATCGTGCCCGACGCCTACGAGGACCCGCGCTTCAACAGGAACTACGACGCCCTGACCGGGTTCCGCACGCGCTCGATCATGACCGTGCCGCTCCTGGCGCGGGACGGGAGCCTGCTCGGCGTCGTGCAGGCGCTGAACCGGGTCGGCGGGGGCACCTTCTCCGAGGACGACCTCGAGCTCCTCGGCGCGTTCGCCGCGCAGGCGAGCGTGGCGCTCGAGAACGCGCGGCTGAACGACGACACCCGCCGGCTGGCGAAGGACCTGCGCGAGGCGTTGGAGAAGGAGCGCAACCTCTCCATCGAGAAGGAGAAGATGCAGGCGTACATCCCGCAGACGGTCGTCGACGAGATCTCGCGCAACCGCGAGAAGAAGCTCGCGCTCGGCGGGAAGACCGTCGAGGCGACGGTGCTCTTCGCCGACATCAAGGGCTTCACGCGGCTGTCGGAGACGCTCGACCCGCAGGAGACCATCCGGCTCCTCAACGTCTTCATGACCGAGATGACCGACGTCCTCCAGCGGGAGGGGGGCATCGTCGACAAGTTCATCGGCGACGGGATCATGGCGGTCTTCACGCCGGAAGGCGGCGAGAAGCCCGAGGTCCGCGCGGTCCGCGCCGGGGTGAAGATGCAGCGCAGGATCCTCGAGCTCGGCGAGAAGTGGGAGGGGACGCAGCCGCGGCTCGCCGATCTCAAGGTGCGCGTGGGAATCAACACCGGCCGCGTCGTCGCCGGCAACATCGGCTCGGAGACGCGCATGGACTACACGGTCATCGGCGACTCCGTGAACGTGGCGTCGCGGATCGAGGGCGCGTGCACGCCGGGCGCGGTCTGGATCAGCGCCTCGACGTACGAGCCCGCGAAGGACGCGGTCGTCGCCACCGCCATGCCGCCGATCAACGTCAAGAACCGCACGCAGCCCGTGCAGTGCTACGAGGTCGGCGTCGACGGGATCCGGCAGCCGGCCTGATAGCGCCTTTCGCTCGCCTTATCGCGCCAGGTAGAGGGTCTCGACGGTGGTCGTGCCCGGCACGACCTCCATGACGTGGCCTTGGAAGTCGCGCGAGGCCAGGGCGTCCGGGTAACCGGGGATGAGCGTGTAGGTCCCCCCGCGGACCGCCGCGAGGACGTAGGGGGATTCCGTGAAGAGCAACATGCCCGCGTAGCCCTCCGGCGCCTCGGCGGTGATCTCGCCCTCCATGAGCGTGAAGTGCGCCGGGCCCGAGTAGAGGCTTCCGTCCATGCGCTGGAGGCGCAGCTCGACCCGGCCGCAGGCGCTCAGGTCCACGGTCCACGTGGCCGGCGTGTCGCCGATCTCGATCGCGTCGTACTCCTCGCGCATGAACCTCGACGAGACGAGCGTGAACTTGGGCCGATACGCTCCGTGGGGGATGTTCTCGATCAAGAGGTCGCCCTGGAAAGGATCTTCGACGTGAACGTGAACCGGCGATCCCCACGACTCCGGTTTGAGAACGAGCTTGCCGGCGCTGGCTCCGTTGTTGACGCCTGAGCGCGCTCCCTCGCCGAGCTCGACACCCTCGAACACGACGCGCAGCGAGCCGCGGGGCTGGTCGTAGGGAACGAAGGGGATCTCGACCTCGGCGACGCTCTGCTCCACGGGCAGGGCGTAGAACTCATGATCGACCGGGGCGTAGCCCGGGTACTGCGCGCTGTAGAGCAGCGGTCCCAGCTCGGAACGCTCGTCGTCGCCGAGAAAGAGGTACTGGTCGCGGGCGACGCTGCGAACGCCCTCCTCGATCCCCGCCAGCTCCAGCGCGAAGTTGGGCTGTTGCAGGTACGTGCCCGGGACGCTGCCGACGTTCACCGGCAGGTTGCCGACCGGGATCAGGTTGGAGGGAAGGCGGAGCTCGTCTCCGCCCTCTTCGACCAGCTTGACGACCGCGCCGAACAGTCGGTCCAGACGGAGGACGACGTCGCGCGCCCCGACCTCGACGTCCGGGAAGGCGTCGCGCGCCATCGCATAGCCGCTCGTTCCCGCGACCAGCGCGTAGGTGCTGTCCGGAGCGAGCCCCTCGAGCCGGAATGCGCCGTCGTTGTCGGTCCACGTCACGTGACAGCGCGGATCGTTGCGCATGGCTCGCCGGACGATGTCCATCGGAGGAAAGGCGCCGGCCCACGCGATGACGGTGGTCCCGGAGCCGGCGGGCATCGCCGCTTCGCCGAGGACGACGAACCCGGAGATCGAAGCGCCGCGGACGAGTCGGACCTCGACGTCGGCGGGAACGGGATCCCAGAGCGCGACGTCCTTGGGGGCGAATCCCTCCGCCTTGGCGACCAGGACGAGCGGGTCGGCGAGCGCCGGGGCAACGCGAAGGCGGCCCTCGGAGTCGGTCGCGCCGAGCCGGCGGGGAGGGGCGGGGTCGGCGGTCGCGTCGGTCGCGAAGACCTCGACGCCCGCGAGCGTCGCGCCGCTTTCGTCGACCGTTCGGATCGTCGTGGCCGCGGCCGTCGGGCCTCGCGGAGTCGGCGCGACGGCTTGCGGCTCCAGCGAGCGCGGCGTGGCACGGCCGGGCGCGACGTCGGGGGCGAGCGCGGAGGCCGCCTCGACGACGCTCGCTTCCCCCGAGCTGACGTCCGCGACCCGATCGCCTTGCTGCCAGCGGTAGACGACGAGGGCGATCCCGATGCCCAAGAGGGTGACGGGAAGGAGGTTCAGCCACACCTTCCTCGCTGTTTCCTTCGTTTCCATAGCAACCCACTCGTATCCAGCGGCCTCACGGGAGCAGCGACTCGGCGAGCCCCGAGATCACTTCCGCGAGCTCGGCTCAAGCCGAATGGTGGAATCCGGAGTCCTTCCCGTGAGGTGAGAAACTCCGGATTCCGTAACCTCACCGTTCCGCGCCGCCAAATGTCGTTTGGCGAGGCGAACCGGACGAAATCGGTCGTCGTGGAATCCGCGCGTAGACGTGAGCTACACGCAGGTCGCTCTCACCTGTCCATTGATGAGATTGATGACGAGGAGGCACCCGCCCGGAACCGGGCATTGGGGGTGCGCGGCGTCGTTGCAGCCGCCCGCCGTGAAGAAGAAGGTGAACGGTCCGAAGGGACCGACCTTCGCCACGGTGCAGCAGTCATCGAAGCCGTCGGTGAGGCAGGAACACACGTCGCCCTGCAGCGGGACGCCGAACAGGACGAAGTTCGTGTTCTCCGGAGCCACCTGACACGCCGGGGGCGCCGTACAGGCCGCCGAATTGAAGCAAACGAGGGCGTTCGGGAGATTCGCCACTCCTATGCAGGCGGCATTTCCCAGCGAGTCCGGTGGAGCGCTTCTCGATGGCATTGCAAACGAGAAGAACGCAAGCAACAGTCCCGTGAAGGACATGGCGAGTTTCACAAACATGAATTCCCCTTTCTCGCGAGCATGCGAGGGCAAGGTGTGACAAGGAACGCCTTGAATCTAAGTTGTCGCGCAGCGCTGTCAACCGCTCGCTTTCCCGACTGCTCAGGGGCGCGGGCAACGCGGGAAACCGTGGAGAAGTTCCGTCGTTTCCCCGTTTTGTCCGCAAGCTCAAACCGTTGACAGAAACCGACTTGAGCGGGCTTCCGTGCGAACCCTGCGATCCGTTCACGAGGCGCGTCGTACTGTCCCTGACAAACTTCGGATCGCTGGAACGCGGACCCGTTTCTGTTCCGCATTTGGGAACCGAAGGGACAAGAGCGGAACGAGTTGCCGCGAGGCACAAAGCGCTGACGACGCCCGCCGCAGAGGCAAGCCGGGAGGCACGATGGACGCACTGCACAAGATCGACCACCTCGCCTCCCCTCCGTCACCTGGATCGACCCGACTTCGGGGTGGTTCCGTGGCCGCTCGACGTCGGCCGGAACAACGACGATCACCCGCCCCACAACGTCGGGGAGGGGCAGCGGCTCGTCGGCAAGGTCTTCAACATGCTGCTCCGGTGGCCGGACCGCGAGCTGTAGCCGCGCCGCGGGTGCAACGTGCGGGCTCTCTACGATGTAGGGACTCCCCCCTCCGGTCGTCCTTCCGCCGGCCCGAGCGAAGTCGATCGTTCCGCGGAACGCTAGACTCTCGGCCATGATCGCCCTCCGACGCGCCGACGACCGCGGACGCACCGAGCTCGACTGGCTCGACGGCCGGCACACGTTCTCGTTCGGTGAATACCGCGACCCCGAACACGTGGGGTTCCGCGCCCTGCGCGTGATCAACGAGGACCGCGTGCGTCCGGGCAAGGGCTTCGGCACGCACCCGCACCGCGACATGGAGATCTTCACGTGGGTGCTGGCGGGCGCGCTCGAGCACAAGGACAGCCTCGGCAACGGATCCGTGATCCGCCCGGGCGACGCGCAGCGGATGACCGCGGGGACGGGCATCCTGCACAGCGAGGTGAATCCGTCGCCGGACGAGGAAGTGCAGCTTCTGCAGATCTGGATCCTGCCCGAGCGCGACGGGCTCGAGCCGGGCTACGAGCAGCGGCACTTCTCCGCCGACGAGCGGCGCGGCCGCCTGCTGCGGATCGTGACGCGCGACGGCGCGGAGGGGGCGCTCTCGATCCACCAGGACGTCGACGTCTTCAACGGCCTGCTCGCGGCGGGCGATCGGGTCGCGCACGCGCTCCGAACCGGGCGGCACGCGTGGCTGCAGGTCGCGCGCGGCGACGTGGAGCTCAACGGCCACGCGCTCGGAGCGGGGGACGGCGCCGCGGTCTCGGAGGAAAGCGAGCTGAGCGTCGTGGCCCGCTCCGACGCGGAGGTCCTGCTGTTCGATCTGGCATGAGGCGCCTCGCGCGAAGCCTTCCGGCGCTCGTTCTCGCGCTCCTCGCTTCCTGCGGTGGGCTGGCGGAAGGAAAAGTTCGGATCGTCCCCGAGTCCGCCGGCACCGGCGTGCAGTACGAGGGAGAGCGCGGCCGGATGCGCTTCTCCTTCGAGGTCTGGCACGGCGCCGAGCAGCTCGAGCAGGGCGCGCTGTTCGAGGCCCCGTTCGCGAGCCCGTGTACGATCCAGATCGAGATCGACCCGACCTTCGGCATGCTCGAGTTCCAGTGGGGCGGCCGCGGCGGCGCGAGCGGCGAGGAGACGCGCCCGCTGCCAAAGGCCTTTCCGCCGCGGGGGCCAGGCGTCTCGTCCAGGATTCACCTCCGGGAGTCGCGCGATCACGACCAGGACGAGGCCATTCCCATCTTCGGCATCCGGCGCGGGACGACGATCAATCCGATCGGCGGCTTCGAGGGTCCCTACCACGGGGACGAAAGGGTCCTCCTCGTCAAGATCGCGCTGGTTGAGTAGCCGGACGGCAGCGTGCGGGTAGCGGCTCCGGGAGGTGATTCCATGCCAGCCGCGTTTTCGCTGTTGTCGCTCGCCGCGCTTCTCTGCGCGCCGCCCGTCGGCGAGGACGAGGTGGTCGCCCCGGATCGCGTCGAGCTCGCGTCCGGCAAGACGCTCGAGGGCCGTGTGGTGTTCGAAGACGCGCAGCGCCTCGTTCTGCGCGTGAAGACGGCCGAGCACGACGTCGCCTTGGCCGACGTCCAATCCGTCCGCGCCGCGTTGCGCGAGCTGCCGCGCGCGCTGGACCGCATCGACGCCGTCGTGCCGGTCAACACCGAGGAGTTTCTGCGGCTCGCCGACGAGTTGCGCGAGGTCAACCTGCCGTGCGAAGCGGAGGTCCTCCTGTGGTGGGTGCTCGCGCTCGACGCCGAGAACGACGGCGCGCACGAGCGCCTCGGCCACCGGCGGGTCGGCGGAGAGTGGCGGGTGCCGTTCCGCAAGCGCTGGAAGCCGCTGGCCGACGTCGCCCTGGAGCGCGCGGACTGGGGCGACGAGTGGAGCTTCGCGACGACCCACTTCGAGCTGCGGACGAACCTCGGGCTCCTCGACGCGGTGCGGATCGCCTTCGACCTGGAGCGCGCGTACCGCGCGATCTACTCGGTTCTCGGAGCGCCGATCGAGCTCTACGACCTGACCGAGCCGCTGGCGGTTCAGGTGCACGCCGACGACGTTTCCTATCCCGAGCCGCGCGGCGGCCGCGCGGGATACTTCTCCACCGACGAGAACCGCGTCTACCTGAACGCGAGCGCGGGCTACAGCCCGTCCTCGCTGGTGCACGAGGTCACCCACCAGGTCTTCTACAACGCGGCGGGGAAGTCCGACGTCCAACCCTGGTTGAACGAGGGGCTCGCCGAATACATGGAGGGCGCCGCGGTCGACCGGAACGGCCGCATCGCACCGGTCGCGAACGGGATCCTCCGCTTCCTCTTCGAGCTGCACGCCCGGGCGGAGAAGCCGGACAAGCTCAGCCGCGTGCTCTCCCTGGACCAGGGGAGCTTCCTGCGCTCGTCCTTCGGCATGAGCTACGCGCAGTCGTACACGCTGGTGCACTTCTGCCTGCACGGCGACGACGGCGCGTACCGCGCGGGTTTCCACGCGTACCTGCGCGAGGCGCTGAACGGCAAGGCGTCCCCGACGCGGTTCAAGAAGGCGCTCGGCATTCGCGAACGCGACTTTGACCAAGCCTGGCTCGCCTACGTCAAGGCGCGGGCGGGATCCTGAGGTCAGTCGGCGAGCGGAAGCTCGCTCGTCCACGAACGGTTGGCCGGAAGCGAGAAGGCGACGGAGTACTCCGTCTTCGAGTCGACGCGGCGCACCCGGTAACGATACCGCCCCTCGCTGGCGTTCGGCGCGAGCCACACGGCGTTCCAGCACACCGCGTCGGCCACCGCGTGGCCGGTGACGACGAGCTGGAGGCCGGTGTCGTCGACCTGCGCTCCGTCCTCGCGGTAGGGGCGCCAGCCTCCGTCGTCGACCTCGATGGCGATCTCGGGCGTCAGACGTTCCGTGCCGTCGGGCTCCTTGGGAAGCCGCGGCGCGGGTTCCTCCCACGTGCACGCGGGCGCGGGTGCGGGCGCGCCGGAGCCCGGGGCGGCGACCAACTCCGTCAGGCCGTGCAGCGGGCGGTAGGGACGCTCTCCCGCTCCGTCGACGTCGAAGCGCTTCCGCCGGCCGGCGCGGTGGCGGCGCTCGCCGCGCGGCGGCTCGGCGCCTTCGTCGACGAGCTCGTGGAGCTTCGCGTGCACGAGTGGCATCGCCGCGGGGCCGTAGAGCGTCGACGCGCCCTCGTAGTGCTGCTCCTCGTATTCCTCCGGCGTCGTGAAGTACGAGAGGTACTCGCCCGCGAGCCCGGCGAGGACGATGGGGCCGCCGTCCGCCTTCGCCTCAAGCGTGGTGCGGATGCGCCGCCCGGCGGACGTCGTGAACTCGCCGGGCAGTCCGACCAGCCACAACGGACCGATGCGATGGACGGAGAGCGGTATCTCGGACGGAGCCTCCGACCGCGCGACCAGCGCGGTGATCGAGATGGGAAGCTCGACGGGGAGGAAGCGCGGGTCGAAGGCCGGGTGCTTGGAACCCTGTTCGACCGTGCGCTTGCCGGTGACGCCCTCGACCCAGCCGAGGTCGTGGAACAGCGTCAGTCCGTCCTCGGCGCCGCCCAGCGCCCCCACGCCGGCGACGGGCTTCTTCGCCGTGCGTCGCGTCGTGTCGTACACGTCGCAGAACTTCTGACCGGCGATCGGGTAGTAGCCCAGCGCGGAGGAGAGTCGCGGAGCGGCGAGCGGCTCGGCGCGTTCCCGCGCCTCGGTCAGCGCTTTGGAGAGGCGCCGGCCGAGCGCGACCGCGTCGGCGCGGTTCTGCTCGACGAAGACCGGCGACACGTCGCCCTCGGCGCCGTTGAACCAGGCGACGACCGGCGCCGCGTCGCCGCGCCGCCAGCCGCCGGCGGCGAGCCTGGAGGCCGCGCCGAAGAGGTCGGCGCTGTAGACCTCGAGGCCGTTGCCGATCGAGGTGGTATGGACGGCGAAGAAGCCGACGGCCGCGAGCAGCTCGTCGCGCGCCGCCGCCCTGGAGACGAACAGGGCCTGCAGCCGCGGATCGACGGCGCGCCGCGAGCGCGCGTCGGGGTACAGCGCCGGCTGTGGATCCGGCGGCAGCGGGATGGCGGCATTCTCGCCCAGAATCCCGGCCGCTTCGGGGTTGCGCAGGAACGCCTCCATGCTCCGGTTGCGGGCCACGCCCTCGACCGGCGAAAGCTCCGCGAAGGCGAGCTCGGCCGGCTCCGCCGCGCGTGCTGCCGCGAGCGCGGCGCCGGCGATGCGGCGCGCGAGGTACTCGAAGAGCCTCTCGTCGAAGCCGGAGAGCGGGCTCCCGTAGGCGTTGTACATCTCGCTCGACGAGAAGTTGCCCGGGCTGTGGTGCGTGTGCGTGGCGGCGATGAGCAGGTGCTCGCGTCCGAGGTGCGCGGTCGCCTCCTCTCCGCCGAGGATCTCCGCGACCCGGTCGGCGAGGCCGGCGGGCAGCGACCAGAGGTCGCAGGAGACGAGCATCAGGGCGGACCCGTCCGCGTCCTCGAGGTAGACGGCGCGCGCGTACAGCCGCGTCCACCAACCGCGCGCGATCTTGCCGCCGATCGAGTGTCCGCCCATCGGGAAGCCCGGGTGAGGCGTGATGTCGGCGCGCGACGCTCCCGCGAGCAGCACCCCGCCGCCGGGACGCTCGACGGGCTCCGGGAGCTCGACCTCGATCGTCGCGTGGCACGCCGCGAGGGCGAACGCTAGCGTGCAGAGGACGCGGCGCGCGAGCGCGCTCACGCGACGCCTACCCGGAGCTGGTAGATGCGCGCGTCGTTTCCGTTCACGACGGCGAGCTGCGCGCACGGCTCGTCGGCGGTCTCCGTCTCGGACAGCGGGTACGCGCACCGCTCGATCCACCCGCCGGCGTCGAGGAACACCATCGGCCGCGACCCGTCGGCGGGCGCGTACAGGCTCAGGCTCGCTTGGTGGGAATGCCCGGTGACCATCAGGCGCACGTTGGCGGACTCCGGCGAAGCCTGGAGGAAGGCCTCGTAGAAGGGGGTGAAGCGGCCGCCGCGGACCTCTCCGATGTCATCGGTCTCCTGGAGGAGGCGTTCGGGGAGCGGCTCGCCCGGCACGACGACGGGCGCCGCTTCCACGAGCTCGAGCTCGTGCAGCGGCTTCATGATCGACCGGTTCATCTCCGAGAGCTTCTTGTTGTTCTTCTCCGCGGCCTTCGCCCACGTGCCGAGGTCGTACTTGTTGACCGGCGTGAGCCCGTCGATCAAGTACACCGCGAGCTCGGCGATCGGATCGGGGACGAGCCGCTCGACCACGTCGTACGCGTCGCCGTGCGTTGCGAAGAGGAACGGCAGGCCGCCCTGCTCGGTCCAATTGAACGCCCGGAACTGGAAGGTCACCTCCGGCAGCGCCCGCCCGCCCTTGGTGTCGTGGTTGCCGAGCAGCATCGTGGCGCGCAGGTCGAGACCGCCGCGGAAACGGCCGCGGTAGAGCAGGTCGCGGATCCGCCGGTGCTCGCCGTCGAGCTGGGCGGCGTCGATCTTGCGCGGGAACTCCCGCCACAGGTCGAGGAAGTCGCCGAGCTGGAACGTCACGAGCTTGTGCCCGCCCTCGTCGCGCCAGTCGCTGCGCAGCACCGCGAGCTCCTCGAGCACGTCCGCGAGCACCTCCCGGTCCTCGTGGTTGAAGCCGTAGGACGCGAAGCGGCGGCGGCGCGCCAGGCTCACCAGGTGGAGGTCCGGGACGAAGAAGTAGACCTCGCGGTCCGACGGATTCCCGAGCACCGGGTCGACCAGCCGGGCGAGGAGGCGGAGCTCGCCCCCGTGCTTGCGAAGCGCGCGCAGGATCGCGCCCGCCACCTCGTCGTGGGCGGCCACTTCAGGAACCCTCTTCCGGGGTCTTGCGGTCCATGTCCTGCCTCAGGTCGGTGGCCGGGACCACGACGAGCCGGTGGAACACAGACTGGCCCTGGTACTTGTAGAGGACGAACCAGTGGTCCTCGAAGCGAACGCCGACCGCGAGGTCCCACGCCTGCTGCGGGTAGCGGGCGTCGAGGATCACACCGCTGACCTCAGCGGAGCTCTGGTCGGCCCAGGCGCGTACCCCGGAGACGTCCAGCGGCTCCGCCTCGCCCTTCAGCAACGTCAACACGGCGCCGTAGCGCGTGGCCGCGTCCAGATCCTGCGGAGGAATCTCGTCGTCGATGCCGGCGAGAACCTCCGTGCCGTGATTGAGGAACAGAACGAGGTCGTCGTAGTCGCTGCGCGCCTGTTTCCCGACCGGCGCGGTGCGGAGCGGGAGCCAAACGCCCGGATACTGCGGCGCGAGCACGCCCGCGCGAAGCCCATCGGGCTCCACCTCCGAGGTCCGCGGCCAGGAGTGATGGCCGTAAGGGCTGTAGATCGAGTCGTTCGGTGCACCGAAGGAGAGCTTCACCTCCTCGCGGCTCGAACGGTCCCGATAGACCCACTCGACCGCGCCGCGCGCACTTCGGTTGTGATCGAATCGCGCGGGCGCCGATCCGACGTAGACGGGCGGGTCCGAGCAGCACGCTGCCGCCAAAACCATCGAGCCGAGCGCGAGCGCTCCGCGGAGCAGAAAGGCGCGGGCCATGCAGGTTCCTCCCGGTCAGCGAGCGAAGTCCGCGATGCGAGACGGTTCGCCCGCCAGAATGCACGGTGTCGCGCACGGTAGCAAGCCCCGCGAGACCCGCCTTGCGGCCGCGACCGAAAGCCTTTCCGACCCCGGGCTCGGCGATCCGTCCAAGATCGTCGCGCTCGAATGGCGGCATGGCGTCGGGACGGAGCCCGCGACCGTCTTCAGCCTGCGGCCCGGGATGCCGATCCGTCCGAAACGTGGCTTCGACGGGCCCCGCCGGGACCGCGACGAGGACTTCCCGGTCTAGATCGAGCTCGTAGAGCGGAGCCAGCGCCGAGCCGAGCGTGATATATTTTTCGGGCCGCCTGCGCCCGCGCAGCCCCCCCTCAGATGGCGAAGAAACCCAAGATCGTTCTGTACCAGTCCCAGCAGGTGAACAAGGACCTGGGGCAGTTCAACAGCTACGACATCCTGCCGCTCGAGATGCTCCACGTCGGCGCGCTTCCCGACCGGGAGGGCTACGAGGTCGTCGTCATCGACGCGTCGATCTACTCGATCGAGGAGGGCCACCGGCGCGCGCTCGAGGAGTGCGAGGACGCGCTGGTCTTCGGAACGACCGCGATCCTGGGCTACATGGTGGCCGACGGCCACGTCGCCGCGACGAAGGTCCGCGAACGTTTCCCCGACATCAAGATCATCGCGGGGGGGTGGTTCCCGAGCTGTCTGCCCGAGGAGTACCTCAAGACCGAGGTCTACGACGCGGTGTGCATGGGTCAGGGGGAGCTGACCTTCCTCGACTTCGTGCGCGCGGCCGAGAGCGGCGCCGACCTCGAAGGCGTCGCGGGGCTCGCGCTCTGGCGCGACGGACAGGTCCACCACACCGACCACCGGTCGATCGTCGGCTGGAACGAAGTTCCTACCGCGGCCTGGCATCTCATCGACTTCGAGCCCTATCGCCAGGGCCAGCTCGGCCCCTTCGCGCGCGAGGCGCGCAACCACATGCCCTCGCCGCCGTCGGTGGGGGCGGGGAAGAACTACGTCGGGCTCTCTTACTTCTCCTCGTTCGGTTGTCCCGAGCCGTGCACCTTCTGCTGCTCGCCGCTCGTCACCGCGCAGCGCTGGAAGGCGATGCCGGCCGATTTGATGCTCGACGACATCCAGGAGCTCACCGAGCGCTGGGACTTCGACGTCATCCGGTTCCAGGACGCGAACTTCGGCGTGCACGAGAAGCGGCTGAAGGAGTTCTGTCAGGGGCTCCTGGACCGGGACATCAAGGTCGAGTGGAGCACCACGATGGAGGTGCACTCGATCCTCCGCTACAAGAAGGAGACGCTCGACCTCTGCAAGGAGTCGGGGCTCTACCTCTCCTGTGTCGGCGCGGAGGCGGCCACGCCCGAGACGATCGCCCGCGTCAAGAAACAGATCGGCCCCGGCGACACGATGCGCGCGGCGAAGGAGCTGCACGACCGCAACATCATCACGTCGCTCACCTACATCATCGGCTACCCGAACGAGCCCGCGGAGTCGATGCTCGCCACGATCGAGCAGGCGCGCGAGATCGTCGCCGCCTGTCCGACGGTGTCCGGGCACGTCTATCCCTTCCGGCCGATCCCGGGCAACGAGATGTACGACGAGTCGCTGGCGCTCGGCTACGTCCCTCCTCGGAGCCTTCACGAATGGGGCAACATGCTCGAGTACCACGTCATGGACACGTGGGAGGGCAACATCCCCGAGAGCGTGCAGGCGCGCTGGAAGCTCTATTACCAGTACGCGTCCTTCTTCCACGGCCTCGTGCGCAAGAAGCGCGGCCTGATGGAGAAGATCTCCGAGTGGCGCATGCGCTCGGGCAACTACGCGCTCCCGCTCGAGCTCAAGGCCTACTACGCGTTCGACCGCATCTTCCGCCGCGGCGGCGCGCACAAGGAAGACGAGAAGCAGACCTGGATCATGAGCCGCGAGGACGAAGCCGTTTCGATGGCTCGCTAAGAGCGTGGCCGAGGTCGAGAAGAGCGAGGAGGAGTGGCGCGCGCAGCTCACGCCCGAGCAGTACCGGGTGACGCGCGAAGCCGGCACGGAGCGCCCCTTCACCGGCAGGTACAACGACACGAAGACCGCGGGGACGTTTCGCTGCATCTGCTGCGGGGCCGCGCTCTTCCGCTCCGACGCGAAGTTCGAGTCCAGCTGCGGCTGGCCGAGCTTCTTCGAGCCGCTCCCGGATTCCAACATCCTGGAGATCGAGGACCGCAGCCACGGCATGATCCGCACCGAGGTGCGCTGCGGTCGCTGCGACGCCCACCTGGGGCACGTTTTCCCCGACGGACCGCCGCCCACGGGCATCCGCTTCTGCATCAACTCGGCCTCGCTGGATCTGGAGGAGGACGGCTAAAGCAAAGCGGCGAAACGGCCGATCGGCGTGGCATGAAGAACCTCGCCCGCCTCTCCGCCCTTGCGTTTCCCGTCCTGCTCGCGGCCGCGTGCTCCACGACGGCGTACAACTACTCGCACGTCATCGCGAGCGTCAACGTCCCCGAGGACGAGCGTATCGTCACCGACGAGCTGTCGGCGGTCCTCGAGGGCGACGGAGTCCAGAAGATCGTCCTTCGCGTTCCGAGCCCGCAAGCCAACCTCACCGGCGAGCAGGCGAAGCAGAGCAACAGCTTCGACGAGGCGTACAACACGCTCGAGAAGGAGCTCCTGAAGGCCGGCTTCACCGTCCGCGACCGGGCGCTCCTCACCGAGGTCCTGACGGATAACCCGGACATCGACTACTCCTCGATCCGCGCAAAGATCGACACCGACGTCATCCTCGAGGTGGTCTCGCTACGCGAGCACGATTTCAGCACCAGCAGCTACACCTTCGCCGACAGCGGGCTTCCCGGCACCGCCGGCGCGCCGCTGCGCATGACCGGCTGGCGCATGGAGGTGAAGATGATCATCGTCGAGACCGGCGAGATCGGCGCGATGTACACGCTCTACTACCAGGACCAGACCGGGTACTTCATCCTGAACCCGTGGGGCACGGTGGAGTGCACCGCGACCGAGAACGGGACCTGGGAGCAGCAGTACACCGGCTACAGCGTCCCGCTCGAGCGCGCCGCGAAGGGCTTCGCGGCGAAGGTCGTCGACGACCTCAAGTAATCGTCAGAAGCTGGTCCGCGGCGCCGTCAGGCCGCTGCGGAAGGCAGCCCGGTCGGGCGCGGCGATCGCTTGTTCGATCGTCGTCCCGTCCGCGGGCGGCTCGTAGCGGTCCTCGCGGAAGCGAAGCCGGTACCCGAGCCCGAGCCCGCGGTAGAAGTCGTCGCGCAGGTCGTCCGGGAGCAACCTGCCCGCGGTGACGAGCTTCAGCGAGTGGTCGTGGTACGGCGTGAACACGAAGCCGAGGTGGACGCCCGCGCCCACGACGACCTCCTCCGGAAGCTTCGCGAGGACGCCGTAGACCTTGACCTCCCGACCGCCGGTGGCGACGACCTGCGCCACGCCGATCGACATCGTCCCGCGGCCGATTCCGCGCAGGAGCCACTCGGGCTCCGGGAGGTCCGCGGGCAGCGCGGCGATCGTCTGCGCGACCTTCGCGCGGTCGGTGCTGGAACCGACCGCGTGCCCGAGATCGACGAGCAGGTAGGGGCGCAGCTCCGGCTCGAAGGCGCGCAACTGGCGGAGCGCGTCCGCCCCGAGCGTGTCGCCGGCGCGCAGGGTGCCTCCGCCGGCCGGCCGGATGTTCGCGTAGGCGAGCGGACGGTAGGGGTCCCAGTCCGGCTCCACCGCGCGGGCCCAGTCGAGCCGCGCGCGCATCGAGCTCCCGCCGGCGTGCTCGAGGTGACCCGTGAAGAAGGCCAGATTGGTCCCGCGCACGGGTGAGCGGCGGCCTGGAGTCCCGAGATCGCAGAGCGAGACCAGCCCGATCAGGCCGGCGAGGCAGGCGACCGCCGTCGCCGCCGTCCCCGGCGCCCGCCGAACGGCGAGGCCGAGCGCCGGCCAGGCCGCGAGGAACGGCAGCATCGGCATGAAGTAGCGGCTGCCCATCCCCGGCCTTCTCACCCAGAAGTTCAGCTCGAAGTCGGACGCGGCGTAGGCGACCAGGACCAGCGGCGGGTAGACGACGCAGAAGACGGCCAAGGGCTCCAGCTTGCGCAGCCGTGGAAAGAGCAGCACGAGTCCCGCGACCAGGACGGCGAGATAAACCCAGCCGAGCCACGCGCCGCCGTTGTCCTCGAAGAGCCACGAGCGCTGCAGGTCGCCGCCGAAGACGGCCAGGAGCTTCGAGAAGGCTCCGCCGACTCCGTCGGGAAGGAAGTGCGACGACATCGGCTTCGTCACGAGCGTCGCCGAAGTGCTTACGAGCGGAATCGGCGCCGCGAGAAGCGCCGCGGCCGGCGGGAAGGCGAGCGACGCCGGGCGCAGGACGAACCGCCGGTCGAGCGCCCACCACGCGAGCAGCACCGCCGGCAGCGCGACGAAGAACTGCATGCTGAAGAAGCAGCCGAACCCGCACACCGCGCCGAGCCCGAGAGCGCGCCGCCAGCCGAGCGGCGCGTTGCGCGCAAAAAGCACCGCCAGCGCGCCGAGGATCGGGAGCAGCGTGTCGCCGTGGCTGCCGAGCGCGAGCACGTCGACCATCTGGAACGACGGCGGGAGGAGCGCGTAGAGGACCACCCCCGCGAGCGCCGCCGCCCGCCCGGCGCGGCGGTCGAGCACGTAGGCGAAGAGGCCGCCGCACACGCCGCTCCAGGCGACCGCGAGGGCCTTCAGTCCGACGAGCGCCGGCCCGAGAAGCCAGAAGAGCGGCACGCACAGGAGCCCGAACACCACCGAGCCGCGCAGGTGCACGATGATCGGAAGCGAGTTCGGATCCAGCGGCATGCCCCGAATCAGCGCCCAGGCGAAGCTCCCGATGTAGAGCTCCTCGCCGCGAAACTCGTCGGCGCGCGACGTCGCTACGAGGGCGCGAACCACCACGACCGCGAGAAGCCCGACCCAGAAGACGGGCACGCGCCGCAGGACCCGCGAGCCTCGTTCGCCCATCGGGGCGGCTACTTCGGATTCGTCGCCCAGATCGTCGCGTCCGTGATGAAGCCGCGGTCGTCCATCGCGAGCATGCCTTCGATCACGTGGGCTACCTCGCGCGCCCGCAGCTTGGTGGGATTCTCGACCGACATGTCGCGCCCGCCGAAGGGCGTCTGCACCTCGCTCGGGTTCACCTGCATCACGCGCACGTCGTGCGGGCGGAGCTCCGCGCGCCAGCACTCGGTCAGCCCGGTCAGCGCGAACTTCGACGAGGCGTACGCGGACCCGCCGGGATAGCCCTTCCCGGCCGCGGTCGAGCCGACGTTGACGATCGTCCCGCCGCCGTGGGCGATCATGTGCCGCGCGGCCTCGCGCGCGACGAGCATCGCGCCGACGACGTTCGTGGAGTGGACCTCCTCGAAGCGCTCGCGGTCGAGCTCGACCAACGGCGCCCGGTAGCCGAAGGCGGCGTTGTTGATCAGCACGTTGAGCCCGCCCAGCTCCTCGACCGCCGTCGCGACCAGGCGGACGACGTCCGCTTCCTTCGACACGTCGGCCGTGATCGGCACGCAGCCGAGCTCCTCGGCGGCCTTCGCCAGCACGTCGGCGCGGCGGCCGCAGATCGCCACGCGCCCTCCGGCCGCGACGAGCGCGCGCGCCGTCTCGAGTCCGATGCCGGTTCCGCCGCCCGTGATCAGAGTCTTCGCGTTCTTCAGGTCCATCGTTTCCTCCGGGGCTCAGGATACGGCCTTGCGCCGCCGGTTTCCCCGGCGGTGGTCTACTCCTTCGTCGAGCGGGCGCGGGCGGCTATCCTCCGCGGATGACCCGGTGGAAGGTCCTCTCCGCGCCGCTTCTGGTCTCGATCGCCGGCGGCTGCGGCTGCTCCGCCGAGAACGGCGCCGCGGAGGCTCGTACCTACGCCTGCGAGGCGGACCTCGCCCTGATCGGCTTCGCGACGAACGACCATCAGGGCTTCTCCTTGGGATCGCTCGGGCCGAACGGGAGCGCCGACTGGAACGGCGACGGGATTCCCGAGCTGCTCGTCGGCTCCTACCAGAAGATCGACGTCCCCAATCCCAACGACCGGAAACCCGGCTCGATCACGCTTCATCTCAGCCCGTTCGCGTGGGAGCACCGGCGCGCGTCGGCGCGCGAGCAGGTCCAGATCCGGGTGGTGGGCGACAAGGGCGCCCGCTTCGGTCGGAGCGTCGCCTGGCTGGGCGACCTGGACGGCGACGGACGCGACGACTTCGCCGTAGGCGACATCCGCGGGCCGCGGTTGAACGAGAACGTCTGGAGCCAGCGGGGGCGGGTGTACGTCTTCCTGAGCGCGGACGCCGGCACGGGCTTGCGGGGCGCGCGGAAGGCGTCGGGGCGCGCGGAGGCTTACAACGCGAGCGCGATCGTCCTCGGCGCGGAGCCGGGACACCGCTTCGGCCACGCGCTCGCGGGGATCGGCGACCACGACGGCGACGGAACGCCCGACCTCCTGGTGGGGGCGCCGGGGACCATCTACCTGGAGGACTTCCCCGGCCGCGCGTACGTCCTGTCCGGCGCGAAGATCGTCGCCGCGGCCGCGGGGGAAGAGCTCGTCGCCGTGGACGACCTCGCGATCTGGTCCGCGGCGGGAGAAGGCGGCCTCGACGCCTTCGGTTTCTCGGTCGCGCGGCTCGAGTCCGGTTTCGCCGTCGGCGCTCCGCAGATGATGCTCGACGCTTCGCTCGGCCTGAATCCGGACCGGTCCGCGACCTACAGCGGGGCGGGCTACGTTCGCGTCTTCGCGCCGGACGGCGAGAACACGCTGAAGGGCGAGGCCACCGGAGACATGTTCGGCTTCGCGGTGGGCGGCGGCGATTTCGGCATCGCCGTCGGGGCGCCGGGTTGCAGCTTCCCCGGCGCGGATCGAGCGGGGCGCCTCGTCATCGCGCGCGCCGCGGGCGACGAGCTCGCGCGCCACGACGGAGAGCGGCCGCTCGAGATGCTCGGCTGGACCGCGATCGGCCTGGGGGACGTGAACCGCGACGGAGCGGACGAGTATGCCGCGGGCTCGCTCTCCTATTCGATCGTGCCGCCGGCGGAGCCGGAGCCCTATCCCTGCGACCTCATCCGACCGCAACGGCCGCTCGGCGGCCTGGGGGCCGGCCGCGCGCTGGTGTTCGACGGCGCGACCCACGCGCGCGTCTTCGAGGTCGTCGGCGAGACCACCGGCGATTCCGCGGGCGCCGTGCTCGCTCGCCTGGGCGATCTCGACCGGAGCGGCGGAGACGAGCTCGTGTTCTCGGTCTTCCGCTGGGACGAGCCGCAGCCCCGCACCGACGTCGGTAAGGTGTGCGTCTTCCGCGACTTTCTCGCCCCCTGAGCAAAGGAAAGAAGATGAGCTCTCCCACGCGCCGTGAGGTTCTGGCGGGCGGCGCCGCGCTGGCCGCCGGCGCCGGCATCGCCCGCGGCCAGGAAGGCGAAGCCGCGGACAAGCCCGGCCGCACGCCGAAGACGCGCTTCGCCGCCAACGTGGAGATGTGGTGGCGGAGCCTCCCCTTCCTCGACCGCATCCGCGCGGCGGCGGAGCTCGGGTTCCCCGCGATCGAGTTCTGGCCGTGGCGCGGCAAGGACGTCGACGCGATCGCGGAGCTCTGCGGCGAGCTCGGCGTCGAGGTCGCGCAGTTCACCGCCTGGGGCTTCACCCCGGGAATGAACGATCCCGCGAACCACGAGCGGTTCCTCGAAGAGATCGAGGCGAGCTGTGCGACGGCCGAGACGCTCGGCGCGCGCAAGATGACCGTCGTCGCCGGCAACGACCGCGACGGAGTGTCGCAGGAGGAGATGCTCGCGCAGGTGACCGCGGGGCTGAAGCGCGCGGCGCCGATCGCGGAGCGACACGAGGTGATGCTGATCCTCGAGCCGATGAACGTCCGCGTCGACCACCCCGGCCACTGCCTCTACGGGAGCGTCGACGCCGTGCGCATCTGCCGCGAAGTCGACTCCGCCTACGTCAAGATCAACTGGGACCTCTACCACATGCAGATCAGCGAAGGCGACCTGACCGGCCGCCTGCGCGACGGGTTCGACCAGGTCGGCTACCTGCAGCTCGCCGACCATCCGGGTCGCAACGAGCCGGGGACGGGCGAGATCCACTACCCGCGCGTGCTGCGCGCGGCCTACGAGCTCGGCTACCGCGACTACGTCGGACTCGAGTGCCGACCGAAGTCGGACGAGCTCTCCGCCGCGCGCGCGGTGCACCGCGCCGACCGCTGGTAGCGGCTTTTCCGCTGGCCCCATAGACTTGCTCCGGAGGGCGAAAGACCCTGGGCAAGTCCATCTACATCGTCAGCCCCGACTCGGCCGTGCCGACCTACATCGGCGGCGAGCAGTTCGCCCACAACGGCTTCCCGCGGACGACGATGATGGCCGAGCTCTCCATCGCGACGGTCGCGGCACTCGCGCCCGACGACTTCGAGGTGCGGCTCTGCGACGCGACGTTCGAGGACGTCGACCTCGACGCGAACGCCGACTTCGTCGGGATCACGGGCAGAGTGAACCAGTGGCCCCACGGCCGGGAGCTCGCCGGCGAGTTCCGGCGCCGCGGCAAGACCGTGCTCATCGGCGGCTCGTTCGCTTCGCTCTCGCCCGGGACGGTGCGCCCGCATTGCGACGTGCTCGTGCGCGGCGAAATCGAGGAGATCGCCGGCGAGCTCTTCGGCGACCTGGCCTCCGGAGCGTGGAAGGACGAGTACGCCGGCGGGCGTCCCGAGCTCGACGGCACGAAGGTGCCGCGCTGGGACCTCTACCGCAACGAGCGGGCGCTGATGGGGACGGTGCAGACCTCGCGCGGCTGCCCGTTCGAGTGCGAGTTCTGCGACGTCATCGCCTACCTGGGCCGCCGGCAGCGGCACAAGCCGGTGGCGAAGATCCTGGAGGAGTGCGACTACGTCTACTCGCTCGGCTACCGCAAGATCTTCCTGACCGACGACAACTTCACCGTTTATCGCGGGTTCGCGAAGGAGGTGCTCGGCGCGCTGGCCGAATGGCAGGCGGATCTCGCTGACGGGAAGGTCGAGTTTCTAACGCAGCTCTCGATCGACGCCGCGCGCGACGACGAGCTGCTCCGCATGTGCGCGGAGGCCGGGCTGATCCACTCCTACATCGGCATCGAGACGCCCAACGAGGAAAGCCTGCGCGAGACGAAGAAGCGCCAGAACCTGGTCGACATGACCGCCGCGCTCGAGAAGTTCGCCCGCTACGGCATCACGGTCGCCGGCGGATGCATCGTCGGCTTCGACCACGACGGGCCGGACATCTTCGAGCGCCAGTTCGAGTTCCTGCAGGGCACGCCCGTCCCGCACCTGACCGTCGGCTCGCTGACCGCGCCGGCGGCGACGCCGCTCGAGGCGCGGCTCGCCGCGGAGGGCCGTCTCCTGGCCGACGGCGCCGGCATCATCGCGATGCCCTGGAACTCCAACCTCGTGCCCGCGCAGATGAGCCCGGAGGAGCTCGTCGCCGGCGTCAAGTGGCTCGCGAACAACCTCTACGACCCGGCCAACTACGGGCGGCGCCTGCTGCGCTTCATCGAGCTCTACGAGGGGCCGCGCGACCCCGCGCACCTCGACCCCCGCGGCACCGGCCCGCTGCGCCCGGTCGACATGGACGCGATGCAGCTCCTGACGCACGTGCCCTCGCTCGGCTCCGAGGAGGCCCGCATGTTCCGCGAGGTCACGCACGCCGCGCGCGCGAAGCCCGGCGCGCTGAGCTACGTCGGCAACTTCCTCGTGCTCTACATGCAGGTGCGCTACATGTACGAGGCCGGGAGCTTCTGGGATCCGAGCCTCGTCGGCCGCCCGGTCTTCGCGTAGCCCGTTCCCCCAAATGCGAAGCGAGCCGGACCTCGGGTCCGGCTCGCAAACCTGCCGTCCTGTGCGACGTGGCTACAGGCTACTTCTTGAACTGAAGGATGCCCGTCTGGCCGTTCGGCGTTTCGATGAACAGCCGGTGGCTGAGACCCCGCTCGACCGGGACCGGCGGGAGGATCAGCGAGTTGGGCGGAAGCGCCTCGGTGGTGGCCGCCGCGCCGGAAGCGCTCACGCCGCCGCCGGGGACCAGGATGATCGGGCTGAACAGCGGATCGGTGGTCGGGGAAGCGCCGCTCGGGTTGGCTCCGCCGCCGGGGACCAGGATGATCGCGTTGAACAGCGGGTCGGTCGTCGGGGAGGCACCGCTCGGGCTCGCGCCGCCGCCGGGGACCAGGATGATCGGGTTGAACAACGGATCGCTGGTCGGCGAGGAACCGCTGGAGCTGATGCTCGGCGGGTTGTGCGGCACGACGATCGCGCCGGGGACGGCGCCGCTGGTGGCGGCGGCCCCGGAGGGCGTGACGCCGAGGGCGACGAGCTCCGACGAGCCGTCCTCGCGCTCGGCGACGAGCGCGAACTTGGTGCCGCCCCTCGCGGCGAGGCGGATCTGAAGCTGCGTCGGCTTGTGGGCGATCGGCGACTGATCGGCAGAGGCCGACCCGTCGGCGATCGTGGGATCGTTGCCGCCGCCCGGAGGCAGGTGCGAGCCGTCCTTCGTGGCGACGAACGTCTGGTCGGCGGAGGCCGAGCCGTCGGCGATCGTGGGGCCGCTACCGCCGGCCGGCGGCAGGTGCGAGCCGTCCTTGGTCACCACCGCGACCTGGTCGGCGGCGGCCGAACCGTCGAGCGCCGGTCCCCCGGCCGGCGGCGTCTTCGATCCGATTCCCTCGAGAGCTGCGGCCGGAGCAGCGATCAGGGCGAGCGTGGCAAGCGCGAGAACTCTCATTTTCTTCATCCCCTCCTTCGTTGGGAAGCGGGCTCCAGCCGGTAGGAAGAACTCCTCTGCGTTGGCCCGGCGCTCAGGGCCGGAAAAAGAAAAGGACCGAACGCGTCACGTTTCGGTTTGCCCGATTTGTCCGGGCAGGGGGCAAAAAGAGGCCGGGCCGACCCCGTGGAGGGCCGGCCCGGCCGTTCTGAGTCGCTCTGGGCGTCGCCTACTTGGAGGAGGCGTACCCGATGCCTTCCTGCGTCTCGAAGATCAGGAGGTAGTTGACTTCCGGCCGGTACTCGACGGGGGGCAAGACGATCTTGCCGGGGATCTGGCCGGTCGTCGGGGCCATCGAGCCGGCCGCGCTCGAGGCCTTCGCGCCTCCCCGGAACACGGGCCGGTCCCCGGGGGTCAGCGGATCGGAGATCTGCGGGCCCTCGTCCTCCGTCTTGAGCGGGTCGTCGGGGGCCTTGCTACCCGTGAGGGTGGGCACGAACGGCGGATCGACGATGACGCCGGGCACCTGACCGCTGGTCGGCGCGGCCGACGCGCTCGCGATCCCCGCGGCGAGAAGCTTGGCGTCCCCGTCCTTCGAGAGCGCGAGGAGCTGGTAGGCCGAGCCCGCTTCGAGGGCGACCGAGAACCGGATGAGCTGGCCCTTGCCGGCAAGCTGGCCGGAATCGGCCGACGCCGAAGCGCTCGAGCCACCGCCGGAAGCCGGCGGCAGGTGCGACCCGTCCTTCGTCACGATGGGCACCTGGTCGGCCGCCTTCGAGCCGTCGAAGACGTACTTTGCGTCGTCGGCCGGCGGGAGGTGCTCGCTGCCTCCGTGATGGTTTGTCTGTGCGAAGACCGGGGAAACCGCCAGAGCGAGGCTTGCGGCCGCGGTCGAGAGGGCGAGTTTCTGCTGCATGATCTTCATCGGACCCCTCCTGTGGGGCATGGGGGTGGTGGGTGGTTCCATCTCCAAGGAACGACACCGACGGGGAGAACCCGCCAGGTTTCACCCTCCAGCCGAGGAGACCCGTAGACCGAGCGCGGGAAGCGCCCCTAGAGATGGTCCGCCACGAAGGCGGCCCAGTGTTTCTCGAACTCCGCGATATCGATCTGACCCCAGGAGGCCTCGATGGCGTTCTTCCAGATCTCCTTCTTCTTGTCCGGCGTGGCGCTGAAGCGGTTCACGTCCCGCTCCGCTTCGGTGAGCTCACGGCCATCCGCCTTCGCGCGAGCCTCCCGCTCCGCGAGGATCTCGTCGTACGCCGCCTGGAAGCCCGCGTTCAGCGTGGTGACGTAGTTCGGGATGATGTCGGCGTATTCCTTCTTCCAGAACTTGCCGGGGACCTTCTTCTGCGCGCCTTGCCGGAGCATGAAGACGATCGACCAGGACTGGGAGTAGGAGTCGATCTCCTTGGCCTGCCACTCGGGGTGCGAGTAGTTGATGTGTTCCTCGAGCGGCGTGTACGTGCCTTCCTTCACCATCCTCTTGATGAAATCGTAGCGGTTCAGGTTGCCGGGCATCTTGCGCTTGATCGTGACCTTCTTGCCCGTGAACTCCGCGGCGCCGTAGTAGTCACCGTGCCCCTCGTCGAACCAGCGGTGCGCCTCGGACTGGTTGAACAGGAAATGACAGTACTGGTGAAAGGCCTCGTGGCTCATCACCGCGTAGGTCATGTTGGGGTCGATCGCGGTCGAGTTGTAGAGCACGAGCTCGGTCGTGAACGGGTTGAACCACCCCGCGACGTTCCGGTCGGTGTTGCCGTACTTGTGGAACTCCTCCTCGGTGTTGCAGACGCGCACGATGGAGACGTGGTCGAAGTCCTTCGTCGGGGGGAAGTCCTTCTCGTAGACGTTGCGCGACTTCTCGAGCCGCTCGATCACCTTCTTGATGAACTTCTTGTTGTCCGAGTTCGTGACGATGATGAACTTCTTCGAGGGTGTCGGGAGAGCGGTCCACCCCTCCAGCTTCTCCTCCTTCTCCTTGTGGTAGGCGAGACGCTCCTCGTAGCTCGCCTCGCTGCCGACCGCCGCCAAGCTCTTCTTGCGCTTGATCTCGGCAAACGTCTTGGCCGACTTCGCGGGCGTCTTGCCCCACTTCTTCTCGTGCTCCTCGGGGAAGACGTAGACGAGATGGATGTCGGCGTCGGAGAGCGGGAAGCTCCACGTGTCGACCACGAGCGGGATGCCGTAGCTCGCCGTCCGGGCCGTCCAGACGCGGTGCTGCGCGACGAATTTTCCGACCTTCTTCTCCTCGTCGACCTTGGGATTCTTCCTGTCGAGGCCCCGGTAATAGGCTTCCAGGTACGCGCCCAGGTCGTCGCGGACCTTGGACTCGGAAACGCTGCGATCCTCGCCTTCCGCCTCGCTCCGCACGGTGCGCTCCTCGAAGCGGAGCACGACCGTGTCGACGCTCACCGTCAGGGACTGGCTCCCCGAGCGCACGGTCAGGTCCTTGCCGTCCATCTTGCAGATGATTCCGAGCTCGGCTTCCTGCGGCTGCGGCGGCACCGCCACGGAGTCCTCCGGCGGCTTGAACTTGTAGCCGTACTGCTCGTCCTCGAAGTGCTTCCTCGCGAGCTTCTGGGCGCCCGGCAGCGCGGCGAAGACGCAAGCGGCTGCGGCCAGGAGCGCAAGACGGCGGAGATGGATCATGGTTCTCGGCTCGGGTGTCTGAGGGGTTGCGCCGGGGGCGCGACATCCTACGGGGACGGCGCGCGGCGCCGTGTCGGACAAGCGTAAGAGCGGTCAGAGCGTGCTGAGCCAGAACTCGAAGTCGTCCGCGAGCAGCGTCAGGTCCTTCTCGAACAGGGAGAGGAAGAGCTCGTGCGCCGGGGCCGCGTTCGTGGAGCGCAGGTTGTTCTTCTCCGCGCCGAGCGCGGCGCCGGTCGCCATCGTCTCCCAGCGACGGAACCGCTCCGCCGTCTCCTCGCCGGCCTCGTAACGCAGGAAGCGGACGAAGGCCCAGGACTGCGCGTAGAAGCGCCACGCGCCCGACTTGTCCGCAGCCGCGAAGAGCGGCGCGGCCTCCGCCGTCAGCATCTCGCGCAGGGGGATCAACGCCTCGGTGTTCCGCAGGGAGTCCATTCGGTGCGGCGCGAGGAAGCCGCCCGGCTTCAGCTTCTTGCCGTTCCACTCGAAGCTGCCCTGCCCGCCGTAGGTCTCGGCCAGGCCCTCCGCGTACCAGTCGGGGAGCACCGCCCGCGTGACGCCGTAGTGGAACAGGTGCGTGAGCTCGTGGAGCACCAGCCCGCGCAGGTCGTCGTCGGACTTGCCCGCCGCGCAGACGACCGCGACGTACGTCTGGCGGTCGGCGACGCCGTCCGCGCCGAGCAGCACGCCCAGGCCGGCGCCGCGCAGGTACTCCTCGAACGTCCCGCGGTCGGGGAAGACGAAGAGCTCCATCCGCTCGACCGGGCTCCCGGCGAGGTCCTTCTCGAGGATCGGGAGCAGCGCCTCGCCCAGCGCGTGGAGGTCGTTGACGAGCTCTTCCCCGAGCGGGCTCCGCACGCGGAGCTCGTCGGAGGTTGCCTCGTAGATCGCGTCGAAGGAAGGGAGGTTCGCGAGGAACTCGTCGCGGATGTAGAGCCGGCCGTTGATCGTGACGGCGTCCGCCAGGATGAGCTCGGCCAGGTCCTCGGGCACGGTGCCCTTCTCCAGCTTGATGCGGCCCTTCTTGTCCAGCTCGATCGGGTCGCCGTTCCACTTGAGGATGCGCTCGTAGACGGACTGCGCCTCCTCGACGAGGTCCTTGCCGTGGGCCCACTTCGCGAGCTCGAGGTGCTCGCGCAGGTCCGCCTTCCGCGCGGACTTCGCCTTCTTGTTGTAGGTGTTGACGTGCGCCGCGCGCGGCGGCTTGCGCTCCTTCTGCCAGAACTCGCCGTCGAGCGCCTGCATCTTCGCCAGCGCGGTCTTCGACGGCTTGTGGCGATCGTCGGAGAGCTCCAGCGCGTACAGCACCTCGGCCGTCGACTGGGGAAGGAGCTCCACGTTCCAGCACCACTTCGCCAGGTCGTAGTGCCGTCGCGCGCAGCCGACGAGGCACAGGTCGCGCTTCAGCCGGAACTGCTGGCGAAGCTCGTCGTCCTGAGCGGCGACGAGGGGAGCTAGAACGAGAAGGACCGCCGCGGCGGGGGACATGCCCCCTAGGGTAGGAGATCGAGCGGCGAGGCCTCGGTCGCGATCTGCGCGCTGGCCCAGATGGGATCCAGGACGACGACCGCGTGGTGGACCTTTGCTCCCGCCAGCGTCGGGTTGAACCCCGGGGGCAGCGCGATCGTCGCGGTGGCGCCTCCGGCGGTGTCGAGGAAGCCCGCGGTGCCGTACAGCGGCGGGTTGTTGGCGAACGACACCGTGTGCAGGAAGTACCAGTCGGGGTTCAGCGGCACCGCGACGGAGCCCAGGGCGAAACCGGGGGTCGTTCCGTGGGTCGTGCCAGCGACGACGTACACGGAGCCCGCCAGGTTCGCGGGCAAGCCGACGTGGAGCGTGTGCACGCCGCCCTGGCTGAGCGAGATCCACGAGGGGCAGGCGAAGAGCTTTGCGTCACCGGCGAGCCGGCCGATGCGCGCCTCGCCCGCGAAGGGACCGGGCGCGCCCGACGTCGGAGCGCCGATGATCACGTCGGTGCCGTCCAGCTCGATCTCGAAGCCGAACTGGCCCCCCGGCACCGGACCGGAGAGCTTGGCCTCTTCCACGAACGCGCCGTTCGAGCGCCGGAAGACGTACGCGGCGCCGGAATCGACGCCCGACCCGTCGGCGAGCCACGCGCCGAGGACCGCGAGGTCGCCGTCGAGCGCCATGCCGCTCCCCAGGCCGTCGCCGGGCTTGGCGTCCGGGACGGTGAGCTCGGCGGTCTGCGACCATGCGGCGCCGTCCCGCTCGAACACGTACACCGAGCCCGCGTCCGGGGCCGCCGCGTCGTCGCCCATGCTGGCGATCAGGATCGTGTTTCCGTGGATCATGACGTCGGCGGCGAAGTCGTCCTCGGGCGCGGGGTCGGACGCGGTCAGCTTCGCGGTCTCGACCCAGGTCGAGCCCTGAAGCTCGTACACGTACGCGGCGCCGGAGTCGGTCCCGGCGTCGTCGCGGCCGTGGGATCCGACGAGCACGCGCCCGCCATCGATGTCGAGCGAGCCGCCGAACAGGTCGCCGTCGATGCCGTCGCTCGGCTCGAGCTTGGCTGTCTGGCTCCAAGCCGAGCCGTCGTGCTCGAACACGTAGACGGCGCCCGGCCCCTTAAGCGCGGCTCCGACGACGAGGCGATCGTCCTCGAGGCCCACCTCGCGCCCGAACCAGTCGCCGGGCGCGGCGTCGGACGGAGCGAGCTTCTGGGTCTCGACCCAGGCTCCGCCCTGTTTCTCGAAGACGTAGACGGCGCCGGCGTCGAGCCCCGGCCCGTCCTTCCAGATCGCGCCGACGACCAGCCGCTCGCCGTCGAGGACCAGGTGCGCTCCGAACGTGTCCCCGCCCGCGCCGTCGGACGCCCAGACCTTGGCGACCTCGGCCCAACCGCCGGGGACGCGTTGATAGACGTAGGCCGCGCCCGACCACGGCACCGCCCCGTCGGCGAAGGGCGCTCCGACCGCCGCGAAGTCCCCGTCCACGGCCACCGACAGCCCGTACCGGGCGAACGGGGGAGCGTCGGAGGCGACGAGCGTGGCGTCCTCGCACGCCTTCTGCGCCGAGAGCGCGGGGAGGGGGACCAGGAACGCCGGGAGCAGCGCGCGTAGAAACATGCACCCTAAACCTATCCCGCTCCGGAGGCGGAGGTCGGGCGTGGGGCTTCTACTGCGTCAGGTCGAGCGGCTCCGCCCCGCTGGCGACTTGCGCCTTGAAGGACACCGGATCGATCACCAGCGCCGCGTGGTCGAGGTGCGCGCCCGCGAGGCTCGGATCGAAGCCGGGCGGCACGGCGATCGACGCCGTCGCGCGGCCCGCGGCGTCGAGCGTGCCGAAGGTCGCCACCAGCGGCGGCGCGCCGGGCTGCGACACCGTGAACAGGAAGTAGCCGTCCGGGTTGAGCGGCACGGCGACCGGACCGACGGCGAATCCGGGCGCGACGCCGCTCGCCGAGCCGGCGACGAAGTAGAGGAAGCCGGCGAGCGACGCGCCCGCGTCGACGTGAAGCGATTGGGTTCCCCCCGCGCCGAGCGAGATCGTCACGGGGCAGCCGAAGAGAATCGCGCCCGCGGCGAGCCGCCCCACGCGAACCTCGCCGGCCTCGGTCGCGGCCGAGGCCGACTCGGGCGCGCCCAGGACCACGGTCGTTCCGTCGAGCGCGACGTGGAAGCCGAAGATCGCGCCGGCGCCGGGGCCGGGCAGCTTCGCCTCTTCCGCGAACGCGCCGCCGGTGCGCCGGAACGCGTAGACCGCGCCCGCGTCCGTCCCGCCGCCGTCCGCGTGCCAGGCGCCGACCACGGCGACGTCGCCGTCGAGCTCCAGGCCGCTGCCGAAGCCGCCGCCGGGCGCCGCGTCGGAGGCCGTGAGCTCCGCGGTCTGCGACCAGGCGCCGCCGCCGTGCTCGAACACGTAGACCGAGCCGCCGTCGGCCGCGGCCTTGTCGTCGCCGAAGCTCGCGAGCAGGACCGTGTCGCCGTCGAGCGCCACCTCGGAGGCGAGGTCGTCGTTCACCGCGCCGTCGGCGGCGGTGAGCTTCGTCGTCTCGACCCAGGTCGCGCCCTGCAGGTCGAAGACGTAGGCGCCGCCGGCGTCGAAGGCCACGTCGTCCCGCCCGTGCGCGCCGATCAAGAGGCGGTCGCCGTCGAGGTCGAGCGAGCCGCCGAAGAAGTCTCCCGCTGCGCCGTCGCTCGCCGAGAGCTTGACGGTCTCGCCCCACGCGGAACCGTTGTGCTCGAACACGTAGACCGCGCCCGCGCCCTTCAGGCTCGCGCCGACGACGAGCCGGTCGCCGTCGATCGAAACCTCGCGGCCGAACCAGTCGCCCTCCGCGTGGTCGGAGGGCTTGAGGATCTGCGTCTCGACCCAGCTCGCGCCCTGGCGCTCGAAGACGTACGCGCGCCCCGCGTCGACGCCCGGGCCGTCCTTCCACACCGATCCGACGAGCAGGCGGTCGCCGTCGATGTCGAGCCGGTTGCCGAAGCTGTCGCCCGGGGCGCCGTCGCTCGCGCTCAGCTTCGCGACCTCGGCCCAACCGCCGGCGACGCGCTCGAAGACGTACACCGCGCCGGAGAGCGGCGTCGCGCCCTGGGCGAAGGGGGAGCCGACGGCGGCGAAGTCGCCCTCGACGTCGACGGAGAAGCCGAAACGCGCTCCGGACGCCGCGTCCGAGGCGAAGAGCTCCTCGTCGCTGCAGGCCGTCTGGGCCGACGCGCCGGCGCTCAGAAGGAGCGCCGCGGCCGGCGTGCCAAGCCGCGCGGTCGGGCGAAAGCGGAAGGTCATGGAACCAGCATACGGCGTCGCTCCGCTCCGCGGGTTCCCGACCGCGTTCCAGTGCGTGCCGGTCCCGCTATAGTGAAGGCGTGCCGGGCGGCGCGACAATCTATCGGGTCCTTGCGTTCGCCCTGTGGGGCTTCGGGGTCCCCTTCGCCCTCGACCTGCGCCCGGGGGATCTTCCCGGCTCGGTGGCGACCGCCGCGGGAAAGCTCGCGTTCTTCGCGACGGGCGGGCTGCTCCTGGCGTGCGTCGCCGTTCCGCGCCGGTGGCTTTCGCCGCGCGCGTCGAGGAGCGGATCTGCGAGGCTCGCTCGGCTCCTCCTGGGATTCGTCCCGCCGGTCGGCGTGCTCCTCGTCGGCTACGAGAACGACGATGCGTTCCTCTCCGTCGCGCTCGTCCTGCTGAGCCCGGCGCTGGCCGCGCTCCTCTGGAGCCGGATGCTCGAGCGCGCGCTGCCGCTCGCCTTCGGCTTCCCCTTCCTCGTGCTGGGGAATGCGGCCTTTGCGCTCGAGGTCGGCGGGTCGGAGCACGGAGCGCCGACGGTCTTCTGGGGACTCGAGGAGACGTTCGGGACCTTCTTGCCGGCGAAGCCGCCGTACATCGGTCCCGGGGGACGACTGCGTCCGAGCGTCGACGTCTACATGCGGTCCCGGGAGATTCCGCAGGGCGCGCGCATGCGCACGAACTCGGAGGGCTTCCGGAACGACGAGGAGATTCCGCCGCTCCCCGCGCCCGGCGAGCTGCGCATCCTGAGCTTGGGTGACTCGGTCTCGACCGGCATGCAGATCGAGCAGGACGAGTTCTTCGGCCCGTTGCTCGAGCGGGAGCTCGGTGCGCCCGTCCGCGTCGTCAACGCGGAGGTGTCCGATCCGGCCTACGGCCTCCACTACCTGCAGGATCACGGGATGGCGCGCCAGCCGGACGTCGTGCTCTACGGCCTGTGCAGCAACGACGTGCTCCAGGCGGACGGGTTCTGCGGGGAGGGGCGGCGCTTCCGGCTGAGCTCGGAGGGGAGGATCATCGCGAATCCCGACCGCATGCGTACCGAGATCGGGATCGAGCTCTACAAGGATTTCGCGTACCCGGCCGCCTCCCCGCGCGCTCTCGGTGAAGCCGATCCGGGCAGGCCCGGCATCTTGGACCGGCTGGACAACGGGCGCCGCAAGCTGCGCGAGCGCTTCGCGCGCTTTCGGGTCTTCCGGGCCGTCCTGCCGCTCGGCTCGGGCTTCGACGACGAGCCGGCGGTGATGCCGAGCTACGCATCGCGATACGAGCGCGCCGATGGGCGCATGCGCCTCTTCGACGGAACGGCGAACCTGGCCTACTTCTACCGGCGTCAGGACACGGTCGCGGAGGGGGTCTACTCGCGGTTCTTCGAGCTCCTCGGGGCGATGGAGCGGGTCGCGCGCTCCGGCGGGAGTCGCTTCGTGCTGGTCCTGCACCCGCAACGCTTCCAGGTGCACGCGGAGGACTGGGAGGTGATCCGGGACTACTGGTGCCTGGAGGAGGACGACTTCGACCTCGAGTCGTACAACCGCCGCATCCGGGAGTTCTGCGACGCGCGCGGCATCCTCTGTTGCGACCTCCTGCCTGCCTACAGGGAAGCGGCGGAAGGGGGCTCGCTTTTCCTCCCCGAGGGCGACATGCATCCCAACGCCGCAGGGCATGCCGTGGCGGCGCGCGCGGTTGCCGAGTTCCTTCGAGCCGGGGTTCTGGACTGACGGCTCAGTGGTCGAGCAGACCCCGCGCCTCGAGGAAGCGCGCGAACACCGCGGAAGCGCCGTCGCTGGGGTGAAGCGTGTCGCCGGGGGTCTCGGCCACCTCGACCCCCTCGGCGAGCGCCGTCACCAGCGGTTCCTCGAGGTCGTGCGTCTCGAGCTCGAGCTCGCGGCACATGGCGAGGGCGGTGTCGTGCTGCGCGCGATGGGTCTCCTTCCAATCGTCCGGGTGCAGGGCCACCGGGAAGACCACCACGGACAGGCGCACGCCCTCCCCGATCGTCGCCGCCTTCAGGCGCGCCAGGGCATCGCGCATCTCCGCCTCGATCGCAGCTTGGCCGCTGCCGGCGTCGAGCGTCTTGAGCAGCCTGCGGTAGAGGTAGCTCCACCGGAACAGCCAGTCGTTGACACCCTCGCGGGGCCGCGTGGGGGCGTAGACCACGACCTTGCCGTCGCCGTCGACGAAGGTGACCGGCGTGGTCTGGAAGTCGTTGTTGTGGAACGTCAGGACGACGTGGTCCGGATCGCATCGCCGCGTGTACAGCAGGAAGTAGTTCACCGTCTGCACGAGGCTGAACGACTCCACGCCGGCGTTCCAGTACTCGAAGCGCTCGTCGCCGTACCGTTCGCGCAGCGCGGCGATGATGCGCCCGCGGTGCGTGACGGAGTCGCCGATGAACAGCACGCGCTTCCGCGCGGGGTCCTTCTCCGCGGCGTAGTCGTTGCGCTTGACCCCGTGCTCGTCGAACTTCGGACTGTCGAGCACAGGGCGGAAGCCGAACTCGGGATCGATCATGAAGTTCGGGGTGCTCCCCAACCCGCGGAGCGCCTTGAGCTGCTGGGCGGATGGACGGTAACGCTCCGCGAAGCGCGCGAGCGCTTCGCCGCAGGCGAGCGCCAGCACCACGGCGACTCCCAGCGCCGCCATGCGCCGTCCCCATTTTCCCTTGAACCGAGCCACTTGTCAGGAAGCTTCACGCGCCGAGCGACGCGAGACCGACCCTAACGTACCCGGCGCGTCGGCCGGGCGGCAACGCTCAAGGGGTCTCGGGGGCGGGCCAGCTCCCCTTCATGTCTCCGCCGTGCACCTCGCACTTGTGCGGGAAGTCCAGATCGCACCGCTCGACCGGCTTGCGGAGCTTCGGGTCCATCAGCTCGTGGATGTCGAGCTTCATCGCGTCGCGGGAGTAGGCGGCGACGTCGAGGATCCCGGTGTCCATCCGGATCGCGTCCTCGGGGCAGACTTCGACGCAGTAGCCGCAGTAGACGCACACGCCGAGGTTGATGTCGAAGCGGACCGGAAACTTCTCCACGTGCGGATCGGGATGCTCCCCCGGAACGATCGTGATGCACTTGGCGGGACAGACCGTCTCGCACAGCATGCACCCGACGCAGCGCGGCGAGCCGTCGTCGCGCTGCGTAAGACGGTGCCGGCTGCGGAAGCGCGACATGAGCGGGCGCAGCTCCTCGGGGTACTGCACGGTCACGCCCGCGCGGTGGCCCTTCAGCCGGCCCACCCGATGGGCCAGGTGCAGGAACAGGTTCTTGAAGAAGTGCCGGAAGGTGATCTTGAGGCCGCAGTAGATCTGCGGGAGGTAGAGCTTCTCCCAGAAGGTGAGCTCCGGCCGGCGGACGACCTTGACCGCCATCAGTTGGGCTCCCCCAGGAACACGAGGACGACGGCCGTCACGACCAGGTTGATCACGGCGATCGGGAAGAGGCCCTTCCAACCGAGGTTCATGAGCTGGTCGTACCGGAACCGCGGCAGGGTCCAGCGAAGCTGCATGAAGAGGAAGCAGAAGATCAGGCCCTTGACCGAGAAGCTCGCCAGGCCGAGCAGCACGTAGACCAGGTTGTTGACCGGGATCTCCCAGCCCCACGGGAAGTGGAAGCCGTCGGGCGAGAGGTAGGGGACCTGCCAGCCGCCGAAGAAGATCGTCGTGGCGAGGCTCGCGACGACGATCGTCTCGAGGAAATCGGTCAGGAAGAACATCCCGAACTTCATCCCGCTGTACTCGACGAAGTAGCCGATGATCTCCGACTCGCCCTCGGGCAGGTCGAAGGGCAGCCGCTTCGTCTCGGCGAGCGCAGCGGTGACGAAGATGAAGAACGCGACCGGCTGCACGACGATGCCCCACATGGGGAGCCAGCCCCACAGGAGCTTGCCCTGGCTGGCGACCAGCTCGCCGAGGTCGATCGTGCCGTGGATCATGATCACGCCGACCAGGGCGATGCCGAGCGCGATCTCGTACGAGATCATCTGCGCGGTCGCGCGCAGGCCGCCCATGATCGCGTAGTTGTTGCCCGAGGCGAAGCCGGCGAGGATCACGCCGTAGACGCCCAGGGAGAGCATCGCGAAGACGTAGAGCAGCGCGGCGTCGATCTTCGCGACCTGGAGGTCGATCACGCGCTCGCCGATGACGAGTGGCGGCCCGAACGGAATCGCCGCGAAGGCCACCAGCGCGAAGAAGACCGAGAAGAACGGCGCCAGCATGTGCAGCGTCTTGTCCGCCCGGTCGGGGACGATGTCCTCCTTCGTGAACATCTTCAGCACGTCCGCCATGCCGTGGAACATGCCCAGCATGCGGAAGCCGAAGATCGGCGCGCGGTTGGCCCCGATGCGGTCCTGGATCAGCGCGGACTGCTTGCGCTCGACCCACGTATGAAACCCGGCCAGGTTCAAGACGAAGAAGAAGACGAAGCCGGCGAGGCCGGCCTTGATGAGCAGCTCGACGATCACGGCGCCGCCGCCTCCTCGGCGGGCGCGATCGCGACGCCGTCGGAGCCGATCTTGTCGTAGGTCAGGTCCCCGAAGGGCGCTTCGGCTTCAGCGAGGGCACGGAACACTTCCCGCGGTCCGCGCCACTCGAGCGGCAGGTCCAGCATCCGCGCGAGGTCCATCAATACCCGCCAGTCCTCGCGCGAGTCGCCGAACGGCGGGAAGGCGGGCCCGACGCGCTGCAGGCGACCGTGGTGGTTCACGAACGTCCCGTCCTTCTCGACGTAGGCCGCGGTCGGCAGCACCCAGTGGGCGAGGTCCGCGGTCGCGCTCTCGTTCGTGCCCGAGAAGACGAGAAGGCGCAGCTTCTCCGGGAGCTTGCGCGCCTTCTCCTCGCCGAAGAGGTCGATCGCGTCGTGCTCGAAGATCCAAAGCACGTCGAGCTCTCCGGCGAGGGCGTCGTTAACGATCGCCTCCGCGTCGTCGGAGCCCATGAGGCCGAGCAGCGTCGCCCCGCGCGTGTTGGGGGTCTTGTCGGCCTTGACCAGGAAGTCGTCGCTCGAGCCCGGCCGCTCCGGAACGGACGCGGTGACGCGCGCGCCGAGGCTCTTCCGAAAGATCTCGCGGACGAGGAAGAGCTCCTCGCAGGTGAGCTGCGTCGAGGCGATGACGCCGACCCGCGCGCCGTCGGACGCGCCGGAGATCGCCTCCGAGATCGCCGCGAGGGCGGTCTCCCACGTCGCTTCCGCGCCGTTCGTCTTCGGGCCGCGCACCGCGCCGAGCCGCCCGCGGTCGACCCAACCGAACCCGAAGCGTCCCTCGTCGCACAGCCACCACTCGTTGACCTCGGCGTTGTAGCGCGGCTTGACGCGCACGACCCGCGCGCCGTCGTTCAGGTGCGGCCGGTCGGGCAGGAAGTGCAGGTCGATGTTGCAGCCCTGGCTGCAGCCGTTGCAGACCGTCGGCGCGCTCGAGAGGTACCAGACCCGCGCCTTGAAGCGGAAGTCGCGCTCGGTCAGCGCACCGACCGGGCAGATGTCGACGACGTTCGTGGCGTACGGGTTGTCGAGCACCTCGCCGGGGTAGAGACCCAGCTCCGCGCGGTCGCCGCGGTTGAAGATCCCGAACTCGCCGGTCTTCGTGATCTCGTCGGTGAAGCGTACGCAGCGCGAGCACAGGATGCAGCGCTCCTGGTCGAGCATCACGTGCGGGCCGAGCTCGACCGCCTTCTTCTTCTTGTTCTTCTGCTCGCGGAACCGCGGGTCGTAGAGCCCGAAGTTCATGTAGAAGTTCTGGAGGTCGCACTCGCCCGACTGGTCGCACACCGGGCAGTCGAGCGGGTGGTTCGCCAGCAGGAACTCGAGCACCGCGCGCCGGCCGTCCTCGGCGTTCTCGCTCTTGGTGTGTACGACCATGCCGTCGGCGACCGGCATGTTGCAGGCGATCTGGAGCTTCGGGAACTTCTCCACCTCGACGAGGCAGATCCGGCAGTTGCCGGCGATGGAGAGGCCCGGGTGGTAGCAGTAGCGCGGGATGAAGATCCCGAGCTTCTCCGCCGCCTGGATGACGGTCGTGCCGGCGGGGACCTCGATCTCGCGGCCGTCGATCGTCAGGCGGGGCACGCGTCGGCCTCCCTCTTCCCGATCGCGCGGCCCGAGCGGATGAAGTCCTCGAACTCGTCGCGGAACTTGGTGATGTACGACTGCACCGGCCACGCGGCGGCGTCCGCGAAGACGCAGATCGTCTTGCCCTCCATGTCGCCGGCGATCGCGAGGAGGTCGTCCAGCTCCTCGAGGCGTCCGTTGCCGGCGCCCACGCGCTTCAGGATGCGGTGGATCCAGCCGGTGCCCTCGCGGCACGGCGAGCACTGGCCGCAGGACTCGTCCGCGAAGAAGCGCGACGCCGAGTCGAGCGCCTCGACCATGCAGGTGGTCTCGTCCATCACGATCACGCCGCCGGAGCCGGCCATGCTCCCCGCCTCCATGAGCGCGTTGAAGTCCATCGCGACGTCGATCTGATCCGCCGTGAGCACCTTGGCCGAGATGCCGCCGGGGATGACGGCCTTGAGCTTCTTGCCGTTCCGCACGCCGCCCGCGGCGTCCTCGATCAGGCTGCGCAGCGTCACGCTGACCGAAGCCTCGTACACGCCGGGCCGCACGACGTGTCCGCTCACGCAGAAGAGCCGCGTCCCGCCCTGCGTCTCCGTGCCGATGGCGGCGAAGCGCTCCGCGCCGTTGCGCAGGATGAAGGGCACGCAGCACAGCGATTCCACGTTGTTGACGATGGTGGGGCAGCGGAAGAGCCCGGAGATCGCGGGGAACGGCGGCTTCAGCTTGGGGAAGCCCTTCCCGCCTTCGATCGACGTGAGCAGGGCCGTCTCTTCGCCGCAGATGTACGCGCCGGCTCCGCGGTGGATCACGATGTCGAGGTCGAAACCCGTGCCCTGGACGTCCTTGCCGAGCCAGCCCTTCGCGTGCGCCTCGTCGATCGCGCGCTGCAGGCGCTTCGCCGACCGGAAGTACTCGCCGCGGATGTAGACGTAGCCCTTGTGGCTGCCGATGGCGAAGGCGGAGATGATCATGCCCTCGATCAGCGCGTGCGGGTCGCGCTCCATCAGGTAACGGTCCTTGAAGGTCCCCGGTTCGCCCTCGTCGGCGTTGGCGACGAGGAATACCGGCTTCTCGGAGTTCTTCGGGACGAAGGACCACTTGCGTCCGGTCGGGAAGCCGGCGCCGCCGAGGCCGCGCAGGTTCGCGTTCGTGACCTCCTGGATCACCTCCTCGGGCGTCATCGTCTTCAGCGCCTTCTCGGCCGCCCGGTAGCCGCCGTCGGCGACGTACTCGTCGAACCACGTGCCCTCCACGTTCTTGAAGCGCGTCGAGAGGATCGGCCCGTCGGTCGAGATGTAGGGCTCCGGCTCGGGCAGCGGCGTCGAGGTCTCCGGGGCTTCGCGTGCCGTGCGCAGCAGCGTGTCCATCGCGCCGTCGTCGAGCGGCCCGGTGAACGCCTCGTCGAGCTGCCCCATCGGCGACATCTCGCAGGCGCAGAGGCATTCGACCTCGGTGAGCGTCACCGCCCCGTCGGCGGTGGTCTCGCCGGGCTCGATGCCGAGCTCGTCCCGAATGCGCCGCATCACCTCGCCGGAGCCGCGCAGGAGGCACGGCAGGCTCGTACACACGCGCAGCTCGCGCCGGCCGACCGGCGCGGTGTGGTACATGTTGTAGAAGGTGACGACCTCGCGGACGTGCGAGCGCGCGACGCCGAGGGTCTTGCCGACCCACGTCTCGGCCTCGGGCGAGATCCAGCCCTGGTTCTCCTGCACCAGCCACAGGAGCGGCAGCATCGCCGCCTTGGGGTACTCGTACCGCGCGATGATCTCCGCGGCGCGGCCGTCGAGCTCCTCGAGCTTCACCGGTCGAGCTCCCCGCCGATCATGTTGACCGAGCCGAAGGTCGGGATGATGTCGGCGACCATGTCGCCCACGAGCAGCTCCGGGAGCGCCGACATGATCGCGAAGCACGGCGGCCGGACGCGCACGCGGTAGGCGTGCCCGCGGCCGTCGCTGACGACGTAGAAGCCGAGCTCGCCGTTCGCCCCTTCGACGGCGAAATACACCTCGCCCAGCGGACCGCGGATGCCGTGGCCCATCATGACGAGCTTGAACTGCTGCATCAGCCCCTCGATGTTCCCGTAGGCGTCCTCCTTCGGCGGCAGGAACGCGCGCTTCTCGTCGGTCGCCGTGGACGGGTAATGGGCGCGAGACGAGCCTTCAAGCGTCGGCCCCGCGATCGCGCAGCCGCCGGTGATCGCGGCGATGTTGCCCATCTTCGCGAGGTCGACCATCTCCGCGGCGGGGATCGGTCGCCCCGTTCCCGGGTCGACCATCACCGGGCCGGGCGGCATCTGCTCGAACGCCGCCTCGACGATGCGCATCGACTGCTCCATCTCCTCCATCCGGACGAGGAAGCGGTCCATGTTGTCGCCCTCGCTCCCGATCGGGACGTCGAAGTCGATCCGGTCGTAGATCGCGTACGGGCAGTCCTTGCGCACGTCGTAGTCCGAGCCGCTGGCGCGGAGGAACGGCCCGGTGATCCCGTAGCCGATGGCGTCCTCGGCGGAGATGATGCCCGTCCCGTTCATGCGGTCGGTGAAGATGCGGTTGCGCTCGAGCAGGCCGCGCGCCTCGTCGAGCACCTTGCGCGTCTCCTTGAACGCCGCGCGGCACGGCTCGACGAACTCGTCGGGCAGGTCGCCCTTCACGCCGCCCACGCGGCAGTACGAGACCGTCAGGCGCGCGCCGGTGACCTTCTCGACGAGCTCCCACAGGAACTCGCGCGCCTTGATCATGTAGAGGAAGACGGTGAACGCGCCGAGCTCCATCGCCGTCGCGCCGACGCACGTCAGGTGGTCCGAGATCCGCGAGATCTCCGACACGATCACGCGCACGTAGTGGCAGCGCTCGGGCACCGTGATCCCGAGCAGCTTCTCCACCGTCATGCAGTAGCCCATGTTGTTGATGAGCGGCGAGACGTAGTTGAGCCGGTCCGTGTAGGGGATGACGCCGTTGTAGTCGACGTTCTCCGACATCTTCTCGAAGCCGCGGTGGAGGTAGCCGATCTCCACGTCGACCTCTTCGATCTCCTCGCCCTCGAGCCGCGCGATGATCCGCACGATCCCGTGCATCGCCGGGTGCGCGGGCCCGATGTTCAGGAGCATGTCCTTCGTCGCGAGCCCGGACTCGTGCAGCGTCGTCGTGGTGGTGGACTGCTCGATGGGCACGTTCAGTTCACCGGCCCGATCAGGGGCTGACGCTTGTTGACGGGATAGTCCTTGCGGAGCGGGTGACCCTCGAACTCCTCGTACATCAGGATGCGCCGCAGGTCGGGGTGTCCCTTGAAGCGGATGCCGAACAGGTCCCAGACCTCGCGCTCGAGCCAGTTCGCGCCGGGCCACAGCGTGACGAGCGAGTCGACCTCGGGTTCGTCCTCTCCCACCGGAACGACGAACCGCAGCCGGTGCTTGTGCGTCGTCGAGAAGAAGTGATAGACGACCGCGAAGCGCTCGGAGCTCGGCGGTCCCGGCCACGGATCTTCGTCCGGGATGTTGGGCGTCGGCCGTACCGCCACGCCCGAGGAGGAGAAGAAGGCGGGCGCCGGACCCTTCCCGAAGGCGGAGTAGTCCACCGCGGAGAGGTCCATCAGGAAGTTCATCGCGAGGTCCGGGTCTTCCTTCACGAAGCGCGCCGCCTCGATCAGTCCCTCGCGCCGCAGGACGACCGTCTCGTCGCCGCGCCAGGCGTGGGAGGAAGCCACGGCGTCGGGAAAGCGGCTCGCGACGCGCTCGATCAGGGTCGTCATGCGTCGAGAGTCTCCGGGCGCTCTTCCGGCGCGGGGCGCTCGCCGGTCCTGTGCTCCTCGTGGATCTTGTCCTGCAGCTTCATCAGGCCGTCGAGGACCATCTCCGGCCGCGGCGGGCAGCCGGGGATGTAGACGTCCACCGGCAGGATCGTGTCGATGCCCATGACGGTCGCGTAGTTGTCGTAGAACCCGCCGGTGCAGGTGCACACGCCGAAGGCGACGACCCACTTCGGCTCGGCCATCTGGTCGTGGATGCGCTTCAGGACCGGGGCCATCTTGTGGCTGATCGTGCCGACGACGAAGAGCACGTCCGCCTGGCGCGGCGAGAAGCGCGGGAAGCCGGCGCCGAAGCGGTCGACGTCGTAGTGCGAGCACGCGGTCGCCATGTACTCCATGCCGCAGCACGCGGTCACGAACGGATACTGGAAGATCGAGTACTTGCGGGCCCACCCGAGGGCTTCGTTGAGTCGGCTCGTCAGGAACGATGCGTGCTCGGGCATGAGGGGGTCTCCGTGTTAGTCGCGCGCCATCACTTCCAGTCGAGCGCGCCGTTGGCCCAGCCGTAAACGAAGCCGACCATGAGGATCCCGAGGAAGATCCCCATCTCGGCCAGACCGAGGAAACCGAGGTCGCGGAAGATCACCGCCCACGGGTAGAGGAAGACGAGCTCGACGTCGAAGAGGATGAAGAGGATCGCCGTCAGATAGAACTTGATCGCCAAGCGGCCCATCGGGAGGGCGAACGGATCCTTGCCGCACTCGAAGGGCGACATCTTGACCGGCGTCGGGTTCTTCTTCCCGAGCGTGGAGCCCAGGAACACCATCGCGCCCGTGATTCCCGCGGCAAACACGAAGCAAACTGCGATGCCTGTGTATTCGCTCACGACTCGTCGACCTCGCCAGCAGGATACAGGATTGTCGAAATCACGGCGACACCGCCCACTGCGCGAGGCTTCCGGGAAGAACGCCGCCGATCAGCGTGACGAGCGCCGCCAACGCCAGCGCCGCGGTCAGCGCGACGGGGAAGCGCGCGGGCGCGGTCTGGCGCGGCTCCTTCATGTACATGAGCACCGCGATCCGCATGTAGATGAAAGCCGACACCACGCTGCACGCGACCGCCAGCACGGCGAGCACGACGTGGCCCTCCCGCACGGCGGCGACGATGACGACGAACTTCGCCGCGAAGCCGGCCGTCGGGGGAATCCCCGTGAGCGACAGCAGGAAGACGAGCATGAGCGCGGCGGTGACCGGCCGCTGCGCGGCCAGGCCCTCGTAGCCGTCGAGGCTCTCGCCGCGCTTGCCCAGCGCGATCACGACGCCGAAGGCGCCGAGCGTCATGAAGACGTAGAAGAAGGCGTAGGTCATCGTCGCGGAGACGCCGTCGGGCGTGCCCGCGATCAGGCCCAGGAGCGCGTAGCCCGCGTGGGAGATCGAGGAGTAGGCGAGCAGCCGCTTCACGTCGGTCTGCGCCAGCGCGAGGACGCTCCCCACGAGAATCGAGAGCGCCGCGAGCACGACGAGGACCGGCGTCACGAAGTCCTTCTCCGGGCCGAAGGCGACGAGCGTCACCCGACCGAGGGCGGCGAGGCCGGCCGCCTTGGAGCCGGAGGCCAGGAAGGCCGCGACCGGCGTCAGCGCGCCCTGGTAGGCGTCCGGCGCCCAGGCGTGGAACGGGACCGCGGCGATCTTGAACGCGAGGCCCGCGGCGACGAGCCCGATCGCGGCGAAGAGCAGGGGGCTCTCGCTCAACGAACGCTCCGCGAGCGTCGCCGCGATCGTGGCGTAGTCCGTGGCGCCGGTGATGCCGTAGGTCAGGCTGATCCCGAAGAGCAGGATCGCCGAGGCGAAGGAGCCGAGCAGGAAGTACTTGATCGCCGCCTCGTTCGACGCGGGCCGGTCCACCGCGATCCCGACGAGCACGAAGGAGCAGAGCGTCATCAGCTCCAGGCCCAGGTACAGCGTCAGGAGGTCGAGCGACGAGGCTGCGAGCATCATGCCCGTCGCCGCGAGCAGCAGCAGCGTGTGGTACTCCGCGTGCGGGATCTTCTCCGCGGCGATGGTCTTGCGCGCGACGAGCGTCGCGACGACCAGGACGGCCGCGACCAGCACCTTGAAGAACTGCGCGTACCCGTCCACGGCGAACATGCCGGCGAACCCGGTCGTCGCGCCGCGCGAGAGCACCCAGCACGACGCCGCGCCCGCCGCCAGCGCGGCGACGACCGTCACGCGCCCGGCGACGGGCGATTGCCGGATCCCGCGCGCGAGGAGGAGGAGCACGAGCGACGCGACGACGAGGATCAGCTCGGGCAGCGCGAGGACCAGGTCGGCTCCCGTCACGAGTTGGTCAGCCTGAGGGACGAAGGCGATCACGGTCCCGCTCCCAGGCTCAGAAGCTCCGCCACCGGAGCGTGAAGGAAGGAGAGCACCGTCTCGGGGTGGAGCCCGAGGCCGACCGCGAGCAGGGCGAGCGGCGCGAGCGTCGCCAGCTCGCGAGCGTTGAGCTCGAGCTTGAGCGCCTGGAGCTTCGGCTTCGTCGCCCCCATGACGACGCGGTAGTACAGCCAGACGAGGTAAGCCGTCCCGAGGGCGACGCCCCAGATCGCCAGGGCCCCGAACCACGCCCCCGTCTCGAACGCGCCGCCGATGATGAGGAGCTCGCCGACGAACGAGTTCAGGCCCGGGAGACCGGCCGCGGCGAGGCAGAACAGCGCGAGCAGCGACGCGTACGCCGGCGCGACCTTGCCGACTCCGCCGTAGTCGGCGATCTCGCGCGTGTGCGTACGCTCGTAGATCATCCCGACGCAGAGGAAGAGCGCCGCGGAGATGACGCCGTGGTTGATCATCTGGAGGACCGCGCCCTCGACGCCGTTCTGGTTGAGCGTGAAGATGCCGAGCGTGACGAAGCCCATGTGGCTGACGCTCGAGTAAGCGATCAGGCGCTTGACGTCCGTCTGGACGAGCGTGACGTACGCGCCGTAGACGATCGCGACCACGGAGACGACGAGCAGGAACGTCCGGAAGACCTCCACGCCGTCCGGCAGGATCGGCAGCGAGACGCGCAGGAAGCCGTACGCGCCCATCTTCAGGAGGATCCCGGCCAGGATCACGCTGCCCGCGGTCGGGGCTTCGGTGTGCGCGTTCGGCAGCCACGTGTGCACCGGGAACATCGGCACCTTGACCGCGAAGGCCGCGAGGAAGGCGGCGAAGAGCCACGCCTGCTCCTTCGATCCGAGCGCGTCGCGCGCGAGGACCAGCGCCTTGAAGTCCAGCGTGTCGCACGCGGTCTGGAGCGCGATCATGCCGACGAGCATCAACACGCTTCCGGCCAGCGTGAAGATCAGGAACTTGACGGCGGCGTAGACGCGGTCGGGACCTCCCCAGACTCCGATGAGGAGGAACATGGGCACGACCATGAGCTCCCAGAACACGAAAAAGAGGAAGAGGTTGGACGCGGCGAAGAGCCCGATCATCGCCGTCTCCGCGACGAGGAGCGCCGCGTAGAACTCGCGCTCCCGCGTCTTGACCGCCTTCCACGAGACCGTGACGCACAGGACGGTCAACACCGCCGACAGGAGGATGAACGGCAGGCTGATGCCGTCGACGCCCATGCCGTAGGCGACGTCCCACTCCGGGATCCACTCGGCGGTCTCGACGAACTGGAGCGCGGTCGACCCCCGGTCGAACTGCCAGTAGAGCGGTGCGACGACGGCGAGCGTCGCCAGCGTCGTGACCAGTCCGATCCAACGCGCCCGCCGCCCACCGCCGGCGAAGAGAGTCACGACCGCGCCCGCGAGGGGCAGGAACGTCGCGACGGTGAGCACGGGGTAACCGCTCATGGGACGAGCAGCGCGAGGATGACGAGGAGGAGGAGACCGAGCCCCATCACCAGCGCGTAGTGCTGGGCGTGCCCGCTCACGAGCAGGCGCAGACCGCGGCTCAGGAGCTGGGTCAGACGCCCGAGGCCGACGAGGACGAAGTCGACGAGGCCGCTGTCGATCAGCCGGAAGATTCGCGCCGCGCCGAGAACGGGCGCGCGGATCACGACCTCGTAGATCTGGCCGACGATGCCGTACTCCAGCCGCGAGACCGGCCCGCGCATCAGCTTCGCGAACGCGGGTGCGCTCTTCCGGTAGAACCAGTCGGTGTCGACGCTGATCGTCGGCGTGGGATCGAGGTGCTTCAGCAGCAGGAAGAAGCCGAGCCCGGTGAAGGCCAGCATCCCGAGCGTCGCCGACACGTGGAGGAGCGTGTACGGCGCGTAGTCCGCCGCGAAGGGAAGGTGGCGGTACAGCAGCCCGGGGAAGATCCCGATCACCGTGCAGGCAATCGCGGCCAGCCCCATCGCGGCGAGCATGTTCTTCGGCGGCTCGCTCCCGCGCACCCCGCTGTCCTTGCCGAAGAACATGTAGTAGGGGAGCTTGAGCCCCGTGTGCAGGAACGTCCCCGCCGACGCGAGCGTGAGCATGAGGAAGATCGACAGCATGTGCTCCTCGCCCGCCGCCGAGACGATCATGGACTTGCTCACGAAGCCGCTGAAGAGCGGCACGGCCGAGATCGCGAACGCGCCGATCATGTACAGGCCGAGCGTGATCGGCATCGTCTTGTAGAGCCCGCCCATCTCCGTCAGCTTGCGCTTCCCGGTCGTGTGTACGACCGCGGCGGCTCCCATGAAGAGCAGCGCCTTGTAGAGGATGTGCGCGAAGGCGTGCGCCGTCGCGCCGTTCAACGCGAGCTGCGTCCCGATCCCCACGGCGCACACCATGTAGCCGACCTGGCTGATGATGTGGTAGGCGAGCAGCCGCCGCCCGTCGTTCTCGAGCACGGCGTAAACCACGCCGTAGATCGCCATCACCGCGCCCAGCCAGATCAGGAGCTCGGTCTCGGGGAAGCCGCGGATCAGGACGTACACCGCCGACTTCGTGGTGAAGGCGGTCATGAACACGCCGCCGGTCACCGACGCCTGGGGGTACGCGTCGGGCAGCCACGCGCCGAGCGGCGGGACGGCGGCGTTCACGAGGAAGGCGGCGAGGATCAGCCACCAGGACGCGCTGAAGGCGACGTCCCGCATGTCCCCGAACGCGAGCGACCCGTCCGTCTCGAGCCAGTAGAGCAGGATCCCGGCGAGCAGCAGGAGCCCGCCGAAGACGTGGACCAGCAGATAGCGGAAGCCCGCCGCCACCGACCCCTCTTGACGGCCCAACCACACCAGGAGCGCGGACGAGATCGCCATCAGCTCCCAGAACACGTAGAGCGACAGCAGGTCGCCCGCGAACGTGACGCCGAGCGCGCCGCCGGCGTACGTCAGCGCCGAGACGTGCTGGAAGTCGTCCTTCACGTGCAGCGCGAAGACCATCCCGAGGAAGGCCATCAGCGAGAACACGTAGGAGAAGACGAGGCTCAGCTTGTCGACGCGGCCGAAGGTCAGCTCCTGGCCGAGGAAGCTCACCTTCCCGTACTCGCCAGGCTCGGACAGGAAGCACAGGACCATCGCCGCCGCGGGCAGCGCGAGCATCGCCGCCTGCTTGAGCCGCCCGCGGAGGACCGGCAGGAGCCACGCGCCCGCGATGAGCAGCAGCCCGGGGTGCAGCCACTCAATCGTCATAGTGGTCCTCCCGCTTCATGAGGAAGAGCTTCCCGATGAGCTTGGAGACGACGATGATCACCACGCACGAGAGCAGCCCGTAGAGCGAGCCGAAGGCCGGAAGGGCTTCGACCGCGAAGTGGTGGTGGGCGTCGGTAGCGAAGAGCACGACGAGCTCGAACACGACGACGAGCACGAGGACGGCGATCGACAGGCGCTTGATGCGCTTCAGGCGAACCGGGTCCTCGAGCTGTCGCTGCAGGAAGCTCACGGCATCACGCTCCCCGCGAGCTCGAGCACCGGGCCCGGGAACATGCCCAGGAGCAAGCTGGCCAGGGCGGTGACCGCAAGCGGCGCGACCATCCACGGCCGCTCGCGGACCTCGTGTTGATCGGAAGGCGCCTCCTTCTCGAAGTAGGCCTTGTAGACGATCGGCCCGAGGTAGGCCGCGTTGAGGAGCGAGCTGACGAGCAGAACGGCGAGCAGGATCAGCTTGTCCGCCTCCACCGTTCCAAGCGCGAGATACCACTTGGAGACGAAGCCGCTCGTTGGAGGGATGCCGATGATGCTCAACGACGCGAGCGCGAAGGCGGCCATCGTCCACGGCATGCGCTTCGCCAGCCCGGAGAGCTGGCTGATCTCCGTCCGGTGCGTCGACGCGTAGATCGAGCCGGCGCAGAGGAACAGCGTGATCTTCGAGACCGCGTGGTTCGTGATGTGCGCTGTTCCGCCGAGCGCTCCGCTCGAGTTCAGGAGCGCCGCGCCGAGCACGATGTAGGAGAGCTGGCTGACCGTCGAGAACGCGAGCCGCGCCTTCAGGTTGTCCTGCCCGAGCGCGAGGAGCGATCCGACGACGATCGTCACCGCCGCGGCGACCAGCGCGAGGTCGTCCGCGCCGACCTCGCCCATCGCCTTCGGCCCGATGACGAAGAAGACGACGCGCAGCGTCGAGAAGACGCCGGTCTTGACGACCGCGACGGCGTGGAGGAGCGCGCTGACCGGCGTCGGCGCCACCATGGCGGCGGGGAGCCAACTGTGCAGCGGCATGACCGCGTTCTTGGCGAAGCCGAACAGGAAGAGCGCGAAGATCGCCAGGACGAGCCCGGGATTCGCGGTGACGTCGGCGGTCTCCAGGATCCCGCCCGCCCGGAAGTCGAGGTTCCCCGCCAGGTTGTACGTGAGGATGATCGCGCCGAGCAGGAACACCTTGGCCGCGCCGAGCAGGTAGATCACGTACTTGCGCGCGCCCGCCTTCGCCTCCGCCGTCTCCTTGTGCGCGACGAGGGGATAGGTGACCAGCGTCAGCGCCTCGTAGAAGAGGAACAGCGTGAAGAGGTTCGCCGCGAAGGCCACGCCGACCGTCGCGGAGAGCGCCAGCGCGAAGCACGCGAAGTAGCGCGTCTGCGCGTGCTCCTCGAGCGTGCGCATGTAGCCGATCGAGTAGCACGACGTCGCGATCCAGAGCAACGAGGCGCCCATCGCGAAGAGCGCGCCGAAGGCGTCGACGCGGAAGGCCAGCTCGATGCCCGGGAGGATGCGGAAGAGCGTGCCGCCCGGCGATTCGTCCGCCAGCACGTCGGGCAGGATGAACGCCGCGATGAGCCCCGCCATGACGACGCCCGCCGCGACGGACCAGAGCTCGCGCAGGTTGGCGCGGCGCTGTCCCGTGCAGGCGATGAGCAGCGCGCCCAACGCCGGTACCAGAACGACGATGAGGGGCGTCGCCGACGTCACCATTTCAATCCGGTCAGGTCGGCCACCGCCGCTCCCGGCTTGTTCCTGTTGAGCGCGATCACGAGGCCGAGCCCGACGCCAGCCTCGGCCGCCGCAACCGCGATCACGAAGAGGGCTAGGATCTGGCCGGTCGGCTCGTCGAGATGCCGGCTGAAGCCGACCAGGCTCAGGTTGACGGCGTTCAGCATCACCTCGATCGACACGAGCATCAGGATGATGTTGCGCCGGGCGAGGAAACCGAAGGCCCCGATCCCGAAGAGGATCGCGCTCAACCCGAGGACCCAATCGACCGAGACGATCACCTTTTCTCTCCTCTCTTTCGCGCGAGGACGACCGCGCCGACGATCGCGGCCAGGAGGACGAGGGACGCGATCTCGAACGGGAGCGCGAAGGGTCCGAAGAGCCCCTCGCCGAGGCCCGCGACGCTTCCGAGCGGGGGTCCTTCTCGTTCCGCCGCCTCGACCGCCGGCGGCAACGCCACGTCGGTCCGCGCCAGCCACGCGAGCGCCGCGAAGGAGAGCCCCACGAGCGCCGCGAACGGCCAGTGCCTCCCGAACCGCGGCCGCGCCTCCTCGTCCGGCAGGTTCAGGAGCATCACGACGAAGAGGTAGAAGATCAGGATCGCGCCCGCATAGATGATCACCTGCACCGCGGCGAGGAACTCCGCGTTCAAGAGCAGGAAGATGCCGGCCACGTGCATGAAGAGCGACAGCACCCACAGCATGCTGTGCACCGGGTTCCGCCGCGTCACCGCGAGCAGCGCGCTCGCGACGCTCGCGAGCGCCAGGTAGGCGAAGACGAACTGTGCGAAGGTGAGCGACATCAACCGGGATAGTCGCCCGAGATGTAGTCCTCTAGGTCGTGGATCGTCCGGTCCTGCGCGGACATGATCCAGTTGACGAGGTCGCCCACCGACACCATCGCGACGACCGTCTCGCCTTCCATGACCGGAAGGTGCCGGCAGCGCTTGTCCGTCATGTGCTGCATGCACTCGTCGACCGTGGTCTTCAGCTCCACGGTGACGACGGGGCTCGTCATGATCTCGTGGACCTTCATCTCGCGCGACGTCCGTCCCACGAGGATCACCTTGCGCGCGTAGTCCCGCTCGGAGAACACGCCGACGAGCTTCGACCCGTCCATCACGACCAGCGCCCCGATCCCCTGCTTGGCCATCAACACCAGCGCCTCGTAGACGGTCGCGTCCGCGGCGATGGAGTAAACCTCTCGTCCCTTCTTCTTGATGATGAACTCGACCGGGTCGTGGAGTTTCACCTCTCCTCCTTTGGGCAAGACGGGCTGGAAGCGCGCGAACTGTAGCACAGGGCGGGACCGCTTGGCTTCCGCCCGGTCCGCTCCCTAGAATGGCCGCGTCGAGCCGAGCGACCGGTCCGCGCGCTACAGCGAGGCGTCCAGCTCCACGAGCGGGGCGGGCTCGCTCAAGGTCGCGTTGCCGACCGTGTCGACGAAGAGCGCCTGGGAGTAGTACGTCAGCCCTTCGAAGCCCGGCGGGACGAAGGTCGTCACCGAAAACGCGAGCGCGCCGGTGGCGCCGAGGTTCCCGATCGGCAGCACGAGCGGCGCGCCCACGGCCAGCGGCCCCACGATCGCCGCGAACGGCTGGACCGCGGTCGCGGTCGAGAACGCGATCCACGCGAGGTCGTTAGGCTGGCCGGTCAACGTGACGCCGACCGCTTCGTTCGTCCGGACCGGCGAGGTCACCGCGTAGTCGCGCGCGGCCCACGCGGTCTGGTTCACGACGCCCGCGTCGACGATCAGCGCGACGCCGTCGAAACCGGGGTTGCAGGTTCCCCCGGGATCGCCGGTGACGTCTCCGGCGGGACCGCCGAGCACCGTCGTGTCGTAGAGGTCGGCCGCGGGGTTCGATCCGTCGAGGTGCAGGCCGGTGCCACCGTCGCCCGCCGTGCCGGTGCAACCGAAGACCGGGCTTCCGCCCACGCTCGTTCCCTTGCCGCCCTGGATCGTCGAGCTCATCGCGAAGAGCGTCCCGCCGTTCAGCTCGACCCCGGTTCCGCCATCGAACGGCGCGCCGAGTCCCTGGTAGCCCCAGCCGCCGGTGATCGAGCTGTCGTAGACGTAGACGTCCGAGTCGGTCGCGCGCAGGCCGGGGTTGCCCGGTCCCGAGGCGAGGGTGCCGCCGTGGATCAGGCAGTCCACGAAGAAGACCGAGTCGCTGTCGCTCACGCCCACCATGTGGGGGATCTGGTGGAACTTGGCCGCGGAGAGGCGGACGTCGTCGATCCAGACCGGACCGGCGTTGTTCGAGATCTCCAGTGCGCTGAAGGGATAGCCGGGTATCGGCGGCCCCGCGTCAAAGCCGCTCCACACCACCGACTGGCCGGCCGCGAGGTTCCGGACGACGAAGTTCCCCTCGTAGTCGACCAGCGCCCCCGCGTCGGCCGTGACCACGAGCGACTTGGCGTCGATCGTCACGTCCTCGACGTACTCGCCCGATCGAACGAGGACGATGTCCCCGTTCGCCGCGGCGGCCACCGCGCTCGCGATCGAGGTGAAGTCGACCCCGGCGCCACCCGCGTCGTCGACGACGTGGACGTTTTGAGCCCAGAGGGGGACCGCGAGGGAGAGAAGCGCGACGCAGGAGCGAGGGAACATCGGAGAGTCCTTTTGCCAGGGGACCCCGGGGTGAGCCGGCCAGCCTCAGTCCACACCGTAAGGCGTCCCCGCAAAGCGCGCAAAAAAGGCTGCTTCCGACGAGCTCCGATGTCTTGGCATCACGTCCCCCTCGCCCTTCGGCGAGGGGGACGAATGCTGGAGCAGCTACAGCTCCGCCGCGACCTCGCCTTCGATGACCGCGGGCGGCGCGTTCACGACGGGCTTCGGCCCGATCGCCGGCGTCTGGTAGCCCGACGCGTCCGGCAGGGTCAGGCCGTCGGCCGTGGCGGTCGTGAGGCTTCCGGAGTACGTCGGGTCGGGGTTCAGCGTCTGCTCGATGTTGAGCGCCTTGACGACGTACTCGGTGCCGGTCGGTCCCATGAAGGTGCCGTCGGCGATGTCGAAGATCGGATAGAAGCGATCGTCGACCAGGTCGCCGGTCAGGTCGACGCCCTCCTCGGGGATGCCCAGGTAGGCGTGCGGTCCGTCGTACTGGAGCATGAAGCTCTTGCCGTCGTAGGTCGCGTCGCCGTTGCGGTCGTCCGCGGTGGAGTGCTGGTACAGGAACTGGAGCGGGGGATCGAACGCCTGGTACGCGCCGAGCAGGTCGGTCACCGTCGAGTACTGGTTCCACTCGTTGTGACCGGTCTCGTAGGTGTAGAAGGTCGTCTGACCCCAGACGTCGTACACGTCGCTGAAGCCGGCGGTGTCGAGCACCATCGGCCCCGACGTCATGCCCCATTCGTTCGGTCCCTGCGTCGGCGCTTCGCCGGGGGCGAGCCCCACGGGTACGAGCGTGATGCCCGTGCCGTCGACGTCGTGATACAGCGTCAGGTCGTCGAGCTGGAACCGGAACACGAGCGGCGTGCCCACGTCGAACGAATCCGCCATGTAGACGTCACCGAGCTCGGCCTCTGCGCCGGTGATGCCCGTGTCCAGGGCGCTCAGATATGCGAAGAGCACGATCTCGGTCGCGCCGCCCGCGAACAGCGGGTGCGAGCCGTTGACGAACTCCTGGTTGTAGACGGTGACGAACGCGTCGCCGTCGACGTAGTCGACCGACCCGCCGAGCGAGTCGGACCAGCAGTTCAGCACACCGGCCGCCGCCGTATCGATCACCTGCGGCGGAACGATCGGATCCCACGACGAGGTCACCTCGTTCCAGCTCGCGATCTTGCTCCAGAGGCCAAGCGAGTACTGGATCTGGTACGTCGTGCCGGCGTCCCACCAGTTGAAGCTCTCGCCCTCGAGATCGGTGAGGTCCACCGTGCTCAGGGTGTTCTCGATCAGCTTGCCGGGCGCCTTGACGACGACGAACTGCTCGGGCGAAGCCTCGCCGTAGGTGCTCTCGGTGACGATCTCGCCGTCGGTGAGCGCGACCCCTTCCGGCATCCAGATCCCGTAGTACCCGACGTAGCCGTAGTCGCCGCCGGCGGTCTCGAAGCCGAAGCCGCCGTTCAGGTCGACAAGCTGCCCCGCGTCGGGACCGTCGGCCTCGTAGAGGTTGTAGCTCCACACGTGCTCGACGAAGTCGGTCCGGTCGTAGGCGAGCTCGGGCCCGCCGTCGGTCGCGCGGACGAAGTGTGTCGTGTCGAACGCGACGACGTGGTCCCGACTGATGATGCCGGAGTCGCCGCCACCATCGTCGTAGCGCTCGTCGCGGTGGATCTTCGCGACGCCGGCGGTCTGGTCCGAGGTCATCTGGACGTTGACCTGCACGATCTCGGAGTACTCGCCGACCGCCGGGACCTGCGTCACGTCGCCCCACTCCATGTAGAAGGAGAAGCCGGCGTTGTTCGCCACGCCCACGTCGGCGCCGAGCGTGCCGAAGAAGATCGGGTCGTTGACGTCGCCACCCGCGTCGAGCACGCCGGCGAAGTCCATCTCGAAGATCCCGAACGGGTAGTCCGCGTCGGGACTCGCCTCGACGATGACGCTCACGTGGATGGTAGCCTGGCCGAGCCCGCCGGCGTCGTTCGGAACCCACACGCTGACGGTCTGCGCGCCGACCTCGCTGCTGCGCAGCGCATTCACGACCCAGATCTCGATCTCGTCCGGCGCTCCGCTGGACTGACCCTGGTCGTTGCCGCCGCCGGAGCCCTGCTCACAAACCGTCGTGTTGATCTGCGCCTTGTACGGCCCCAGGTTGACCATCGCGTCGGCGCGCGTCTGCGCCATCATGCAGAGGATCTCGTTGATGAGGTCGAGCGGCTCCATCGCCGGGTCGTAGACCGAGACATCGGCGACGTCGTCGAAGTAGTCCGCGCCCGGCGGAAAGTCGCCGACGCCCGCGCCCGGCCCGGTGGACCCGGGCGAGCCGCCGACGACGACGGGGGTGACGACCGCGACGTTGCCGGGGGTGGAGAGTCCGGTGACGGCTCCGCCGGAGCCGCCGCTGCTTCCGCCGCATCCGGCGGCGGAGAGGACGGCAAGGCTTGCGAGCAGTAGGGGGGTACGTTGCATGGTTGCTCCCACAAAGGTTTCCGGAAGTCGGCGAACCGACGGAAACCCGGGCACTCGGCAGTGCCCCGTACCGTTCTTTACGCGAACGCGCGAAGCCGCAACGTCCACAACTTCGCGCGGGTGACGTCCACGATGAAGCCCGCGGATGCGTACGTGGGAGATTCGAACCGCCCAGTGACTAGCGGCACGGGACTTCAAGACCGTGCCGAGGACGGGGATGAGCACAAGGCCTCGGCTAGTTACTCGGCGGAAAGCCAACAATTGACCTTGGAGTGATTCCGACACGGACTCCAATCCGGGCCTGAACCTCTTCGTAAACTGGTATCTCAATGCCCTCCGCAACTTCTAAGGATACCGCGAGGCCATAGGGGACAGCTTCCTCGAGGCCCGGCGCGTCCTCCCTGCAGTTTACGACGATCGCTAGGTCGTCCCCGTCCGCAAAGGAGGAGGCTCGATGTCCCTCGAACACCTCGTGCTGGACGGTGCCACGTTGGACCGACTGCCATTGCGCGTCAGTTCTGTGGACCTCCAGGGAACTCAGGGACTCGCCTAGAGAAGATACCCAAAGCTGAGCTCGGCGATACTTGCCGTGGGTGGAACTGACAGGGGTCAGCCAGGCTAAGGTCACCAGGACCCGTCTCCAAATGGCTTGGCTTGCCAGGCTCGGTGGGAGTGGCAATCGATACTCGTGGGCTTGGTCCCGCTCAAGCGTCCCAGCGCCAACAGCCGTTGCACGTTGCCGAGTGCACTCCAATACGCGCATTGGATCGGCGAGCCCAAAACCAATGTGTGCAGCAATTACGTCTCGCCGGTAGCGAGAAGGTACCTCGTCAAGTGCCTGTACGATTGCATCACCAGTCTCTGCCCAATTGCCTCCGTGAACCAACATTGCTTTCAGGAGCGGAGCGATCGAGTCCTCAGGAATGGCCTCTCCACCGGTTTGAGCACCTAGCTCCTCGATTACCTCCAAGGTTCGTGCACCAGCTCTTGATGCCAGTGCTGCAGCACCACTAGTTCCACATGTATAGGCCGTAGCGTTCAGCTCTCCGGGAGCCCTGCCTGGGTACGCGGCCCTCAAACCCGGAGGGGTAGTAAACGCGCGCGGCGTCAGCCTAGTTGGATTGCCAGTTGGCTCGTCGAACAGAACCTTGCCCCCGGGGAACATCAAGTCAGGCTTGATGCTCCGGCGGAATCCAAGGCCTCGTGCGCTGATCGGGCTGGGCATAGTGCAAGCCGAATCCACAACGTCGATACTACGAGTACTGTGGTGCGGAGCGTTGTCTATGTGTGCGGCGGAAACGGCAAGGGAGTTGATCGACTCTGACGGTGACAGGAGGCGTCGGTTCCGCAAGTCCTGGCTGAGTGCCCGTAGGGCCACGGCCTGTCGGTCCTGCGAAGGCAGCGCAAGAAAATCGCCAGCAGGCATGGGTACCTCAATGGGCTCCATGTGGTTGCCAGAGCTGACACAAATGAGGAGCCTGTAGTGCCATGAAACCCAGTCGAGTAGGCGGGCCCATGGACTCATCATCCTGATGAAGGGGTTGTGAGGATCAGCAACCGAGAGGTTTAGGATTCTCACTGTGGGGGCTGCGGGGTCTTCCTCACCCTCACCCTCCATCATCCTCTTGGTCGCTTTGTAGACCAGGTCAATTGGAAGGATGCTCTCGGGAATCGACTCGTGTGATGCTCCCCCAAACCGCAGGGGCTGAAGTATCGGTCTGACATAGACAGGCCTACTCAACGGGGGCTCGCCGGCATTCAAGTCCCCGTGAACAACGAGCGAGGCCATGGTTGTTCCATGCGCAGCTTCAGAAGCTTGGTATCCAGATGCATAATCATCGGGGTCGTCGACGATTAGTCGGTCTTCCAGCAGCTCGTGCCTCGGTAGCGGCCAACCGTCCAGAATGGCGACCGTGGGATGGCCACTTGGCGTGGATTCCGGCGGCCTGGCCGGGTCGAGACCGTCCTGTTCGAGGGCAATGCCTAGAGATTGCCCAACCGGCCGGAAGAACATCACTTGTTGGCATCGAACAAGTCTCGTATCGCGAGAGGCAAGCACTCGTTCGGCCTCCGCGATTGGCACTTCAGCCAGGAGGCTGTGATAGTGAATCTCGTCGATCTGGCAAGAGGTGCGAACAGTTCCCCCAACCTCCGTGAGTAGGGTACTTACTTCGGTCTGAGCAAGGGCCCTCCGCGAGCCGTCATGGCGGTACCACAACTCAATCTCGGCAGGAAGAACTTCTCTACCCTCTTCAATCCTTGCACTCCAATCGTCAATCAGCCCCGTCTCCAAGAGCCTATCCTCGGGCTCCCATCTACGAACTCGATAGAGGTGCCTAAACACCTCTTTCCATCTCGCGTGACCATAAGGCAGCCTGACGTCTTCGTCTTGTTGATATTGGCGCCAGAACGAGACGATCCTGCCCATCGCTTCCTGGTTGGCCATCGTCAGGAATAGGCGACGACGGACTGGACGATCTGGGTGGTCTTCTCGATAGAAGTCATCGTCAGGCTCAATCTCGTCTTCTTCCAGGTCTCCAAGCCACTCGAGACCCGGAATGCGACGAGCAGCACGCATGAGGTCGACTGGAGTGCCGATCGTCTCAAGGACCAACACGTGCTCGGGAACTGCTCCTGCAGGCCTCGAACTCAGTTGGACAGCTTCATCTCTTAGCGCACGTTGAAGAGCATCCAGTCTGGGCCCGATTCGCCCGACTTGACGCTCATGACCGGGCACGTGGAACCGCGCTGGAACCACTCGACCCCGCGTCAGGCGTTCGAGAAAGATCGGACTTGGGAGAATGAGTATTGGTCGCTCAGGCATGGGAAGATGGCCATCGCTCTACCAAAAGCTGGCTACACGCCAAAACGCATGGTCCATTGCTGGACTCGCTCCTTCACAATGGACTGAACGGTGGCACCGCTCTCATGGGAGAGAGCATACCTCCGAAGCACGTCGCTGCAGAAGTCCTCCGCTTCGGCATAGCTGATCCCTTGCAGCTTTGTAGCCAGAGCACTGCCAGTCTGCGCTGGGGAGAACTCGTGCTTAGCGAAGAAGCCGTCGAACCACGCTGCGAGCTGTTCCTTCGTCGGGTGGGGTAGATGGAGGCGAAGCTGGAACCTACGCCAAACTGCTCTATCGAGGAGTTCGGGGTGGTTGCTTGCTGTCATCACGACGACGTAGGACGGCAAGTCGTCCATCTGCAGTAGGAGGGAGCTAACAACTCGCTTGATTTCCCCCGTCTCGTGAGTATCCCCTCTCTCCTTTCCCACGGTCTCAAACTCATCAAAGAACAACACACAGGGGTGAGTTCGAACGAAATCAAACACCCGTCTTAAGCGAGTTGCTGTCTCTCCCAAGAAGCTCCCTACTAGAGCGTCGTAGCGAACCGAAAGGAGTGGGTACGACAAGGAGGTCGCGATGGCCTCGGCAAGACTTGTCTTGCCATTCCCCGGAGGTCCTGCCAAGAGCACTCTGTGCCTTGGCTCCAGGGCATTGACTCGCAGAACGTCAGCCCGAAGCTGCTCTTCGACCAGTTCCGCGCAGGCGCGAGAGACGTTATCCGGCAATACAAGGTCGCTGATTCTCCTGCTCGGCGTTCGCTCGACGAACAGGGCTCTGGTCTTGTCGTCGGGCGTAGTGGTATTGACAGGACCGTTGGTGCTGAGGTTCTCGACCAAACGATCAGCCAGCACGTGATGGTGCTTCGAACGCTCTTCAGCAATCAAGGCCTCGGCGGTACTCCGGAAGCCCTCGCGGTCGCCTCGGCTACCGGCCCGGATCAGCTTGATGAGTAGGTCTGCTCTAGCCATGGGGGGTATGAGTGAGGATACCGCGGTTGTCGTTCGATCTCCACGTGAGCGTTCCCCCTTGGCGGTACCCGGACTGACGTAGTTCAGAGTGCAGGATAAGCGACGGGACAGTGCGGTACTCGCGTGAGATACGAGTATCGCGATGGGGCCGAGCCTGAGCTAGTGCCAGTACCTCGTCGCACGGAGGGTGACGGACGGTCGGCGGCGAGTGCCTTGGGCCGCGAGGGAGCGCGGGCGTAGGCGCGACGTTACCGCACCGTGGACAGACGTGGGTGGGTTGGCTGCTTGGATGCACCAAGAAAGAAGCCGCATGAAAGCTGCAATCAGCAAGCAACAGCCAGCGGAGATGGCGGAGGCGGGAGGATTCGAACCCCCGGTGCCTTGCGGCACGGCGGTTTTCAAAACCGCTGCATTCGGCCACTCTGCCACGCCTCCGGGTGGTCGCGAGGCCGTCAGGTTGCCCCGGCGCGGTGGGGGAGTCTAGCGGAGTTTCCGCCGACCCGAAGGCAAGAGAGGGCGCCTGGCTACTGCAGCTCGATCGTCTCCGGCTGGCTCGCGCCCCACACGGTCCCGGTCTCGTCGACGGCGACGGCCGCCATCCGGACCTGAACCCCGGCGAGGCCGACGAGCCCGGGATGCTGGATCTGCATCCCCGTGGCCTCACCCGTGAAGCCGCCGAGCAGCACGATCGTCTCGAGGGAACCGACGTGTCCGACCAGCAGTCCGCCGAGCCCCGACAGCGACTGCGTCACCAGGCTGTCCTGGACCAGCGGAGCGATCGTGCCGTCGGGCAGCGGAACCGATCCGGGCGCCAGGCCGACCAGCAGGAAGTACGTCGGGTTCGCCGACGCCGGCAGCGGGAAGCCCGTCACGCTGACCGCGATGTCGAGCGGAGCGCCGTCGGCGAGCCCCTTCCCGTCCGGCATGTGCAGGTTCGCCCGCGATCCCTGAGCCTGGATCCCCGACCGGCTCACGACCATCGACCCGGACGCGCGGTCGAACCAAGTCGTCTCGAGGTCATACGGCCCCGCCGCGAGCGGCAGGGTCGGCAGGATCACCGACACCACCTCGCCGGGCGGGACGAGGATCCCGGAGAGATCGACCGACGCCACCGGTTCGGTACCGCCCGGTGAGAACAGGTCGACGCGATCGCCCGGCTGGAACGTGTGCGGCGCGACGCCGGTGTTGCCGAACGACCACGGCGTGCTCACCGGCACGGTGAAGTCGACCGCGTGCGCGGTCTGGGGCGACTTCGCTCCCCAGGGGAAGGAGACGAGGTCGACCGCGGCCGGATCTGCGGCGGTCACGTCGAGCCGCGCCACGGCTCCCGCGCCGTACGGGAAGAAGAGGACGTAGCTCCCCGGATCCTGGGGCGCCGTCACCTGGAAGAGGGCGGTGTCCCCGGCCTCGACCGCGACGAGCGCGTCGCAGAACAACCCCGGGAGCGTGAACGGCTGAACGATCTCGCCGGTGTGGCGGAGGATCCGCGTCTCGCAGCCGAACGGGTACCCGAGGATGCCCCCCGTGTCGTTGAAGACGGCGACGGTGACGGTGCTGCCGGGCTGGAACGGCCCCGGGGGCACGGTCAGCGACTGGGCGGCGGCGGGCAGGGCGAAGAGGCTCGTGGCAAGAGCGAAGGCAAGGCGGCGCATGTGAGGTCCTCCCTTGGGTTCCTGGAATCCGAAGAAGCTCGTCGGGAGGCCATGCTCGCGGGGGACCCGGCCCGGCACAGGTGGGCCAGGTGCGCAGTCCGGAGGGGAATCCGGCGGGGTTTCGTCCAGGAACGGCCCAGGCCGTGAGGCCGACCTCCGCGAGCGTCGGGAGGTATCTTTTCCCTACGCACAGGTCGATCGGCACGAGGCACGCTCCCCCCGCTCCCCACGCGGCTGCCTACCTAGACGGAATCCCGGGGTCCCCCTACGATTTCCGGTAGTTCGCCCGTTGGGCGCCCCCCCACACGTCCCTCGCTCGCCCTCTCTCCAACGGCTCCGACCCCCGCGTATCCACCCATGAAGCTCCTGGCTCTCCTGTCCCTCACCCTGTTGTCCGGCGCTGCGGCGGCCGACGTTCTCGCTCCCGGGTTCCAGTCGAACGTCGTTCCCTACCCGACGGGGTTGGCGATCCGGACGCTCGACGACGGGACCCTGGTCACCTGCGACGGGCTGCTCGTCCAGCGTTGGCTCCCCTCCGGCGCGCTGATCGGCACCGTCGGGTCCTTTACCGTCGCCGGGCCGGTCGGAGCGTTCGCCGTCGCGCCGTCCCAGAACTTCGTGCTGGTCGGGAACTCCACCACCGGCGAGATGATCCGCTGCAACGTGAACGGCGGACCGCAGAACTCCGCGGGGACCGTGCTGGGCAACTTCGACGCGGTGTTCCTGAACGACACCTTCGCGGTCGTGAGCGCGGCGCCCTGCGGCACCGACTGCGGCACCACGCTGGTGAAGCTGAGCGCGCTCACGGGCTTCCAGACGAACCTCGCGGCGGTCGAGGGGGATCCGGGGCCGGTGGCGCTGGACTTCAACAAGAACCTCTTCTACGGCACGGTCGATCCGTCGCAGGCGGCGGACTCGACCGAGATCGTGCAGTTCGACGAGGCCGACGTGGACAACCCGCCGCCGCCGGCGTTCCAGGCCAACCAGGGGCTCGTGGTCATCGAGATCGAGAGCGTTCCGGCGGCGGGTAGCTGGACCCCGTCGACGACGTTCCCCGGCTTCACGGGAACCTCGTACTACCGCTGGGACGGTCCGGACCTCTTCAGCAACCCCGGGGTCGACCCCCTGATCTACCAGTTCGACATCACCGACCCCGGCGACTACGAGTTCCACCTGCACAACCGCCACGAGGACCCGCAGCCGGACCAGGAGAACGACTGCTGGGTGAAGGTGGACAACGGCCCCTGGCTCAAGGTGTTCTCGAACATGGGCGCCGCGACGGTCGGCGTGTGGAACTGGCACAGCATCGCCGAGGACGGCGGCGGCGCGCAGTTCCAGGCCGAGTACAACCTCGGCGTCGGGCGGCACACCGTCCAGATCTCGGGGCGCTCGAACGGCTTCAAGATCGACCGGATGGTGTTCTTCCGCGACTACGTGAGCGACGGGCTCGATCTCGCGAAGCCCCAGTCCACCTTCGCTTCGCTCAACCTGTCGAACACGACGACGCTGGCCTGCTGCTTCGACGGCGCCACCGACCTCGTCTACGACAACGAGGTCGACCAGTTCTTCCTCGCGGAGAACAACTCGGTCCTCGGCACGAACCGCGTCGTCAACGTCCTCAAGACCGGCGTTTCCGCCAACTACGTGATCGGCGACCCCTTCAACACGATCGCGAACCTGGACTTCACCCACGAGGACGACACGGGCGTCTACATCTCGTTCCAGCCGCCGAACAACGGCGAGCTCTCCTACACGCGGACCGACGGCGGCGCGCTGAACGAGCGCCGAGTCCTGGAGCCCGCCCGTCCCGTTCTGAGCATCACGGGGCCGGGAGCCGCGACGGGGCTCGGCATCACGCAGGTGGCCGTCGACGGGGCCTTCCCCAACGGCGTCGTCCTGTACTTCTTCGCCGCGGCCGGAACGCTGGCCCCGTTCGAGTACCCGATCTTCCTGATGGGACTGCCTCTCATTCACACCGCGTTCCTCAGCGAGGTGAAGGTGCTCCCGCCGCCGCACATCGCCGATCCCACCGGCAGCACCAGCTTCGTCTTCAACAACACGCTGGGGACGACCGACGTCTTCGCCCTTCAGGCGGTGATCACCGACATCCTCGGCGAGGTGCTCGGCTCGAGCACCATCAACCTGCTCTAGCCGACTAGCGGCCGGCCGACGCCTCGATCGCCCGACCCGATTGGGGCTCGGCCTCGACCTTCACGCTGAACTCGCCGTCGATCGAGAAGGTGCTCTCGTAGGTCGAGCCCGGCTGGTCGGGGTCGCGCTCCGTGAGCGTCGATTGGGCGAACGAGCCGTGGACCTCGAATGCGAACTCCAGGCTGGGCCGAGTAGGTGAGTTCGCGCCGTGGCGGAGCGCACTGCCCAAGTTGTGAAGATTCGGGTGGAGGAGTACGTTACCTCGATTCCGCTATCTGTCCGGACGCTCCCGTTCGGGCGAACGATCGACTTGTCAGGGAGAGATACTCGCATGCTCAACACATCGCGCCCTTTGGCGGCTGTGGTGGTCGCATTGGCCTCGGCGAGCGTTGCACTTGCCCAGGTCAACTCCAACAACAGCACCCTCAGCAACGGCGGTGACTTCATCTTCCTCTTCTCGAGCCCGAGCTCCGGTTTCACGGCCGGCGCCAACCCGCCGGACGTTGCGGGAGACTGGTACTACAAGGTGTGGGAAGGCGCCGGGACTCTGAATCACGTGACGGCCCTCGGTTCCGTCATGGAGGTCGACGGCTTCTACGAATCGCTCTTCGACACCTTCTGGGGCACCATCGGCTCGCCCGCTTCTTCTGCGCCGGATTTCTACGCGCGCACGCTCGGCCCGGCCGTCGCATCGACAACGAACCCCGGTATCCTCGAGCCCGGCTTCGTCACCGCCGGCTTCACGACCGAGACCCTGGTCATCGTCGGCAACTCCGGCTTCGGCAACCCCTGCACGGTTGCTCCGTCGTTTTGCTCCCCCCCGGGCTCGACCTGCCCGCCCTCGGGCTTCGTGAACGGCTACCTGGTCGAGCTCAACTTCAGTAGCACCCCCGGCACGGGTGTCGTCCTCCCGGCAGACGGTACGTCGGCGTCCGACACGGCGCTGACCTACTTCGTCACGGGCGGCATGGTCGCGTCAGGCGGCCCTTGCGGTCTGGGCGATTACGGCCTCCAGGACGTGCACTCGACGGACGAGACGCAAGCAGATCTGGCGGGTGGTTTGAACATCGCCGGCGGATTCCAGCTTGGGGGCGGCGGGCCTCAGGCCGAGGGCGTGGCCTCGATGCTCGCAGCCAACCTGACCTTCCGCGATCGCATCGTGCAGATGCGCGCTTCCACGGCCGGCGGTTGCAGGGAATTCGGTGACAACGGCGGCGGGGCGACCAACGGTCGGCGCCTGGCCGTGGGCAGCGGCCTCTCCACGATTGGCGTTGAGGTCCGCGACCTTGCGAGCTCGACCACGCCGAACCTCACCGTCGCCGGGGCCTCTCTGGTCCCGATCCCGAACCCGGGGGTCCCCGTCTTCGGTCAGGCCAATCTGCTGGTCGTTCCGGACGGGCTGTTCTCGGCGACATCCGGTCTTTGGATGGGCGCCGTCACCCCAACGGTCTTCACCCTCACCTCGGAAGGCGCTTTCTCCGGGGTCCAGCTCCCGATCGCTTCAAGCGCCGCGGGGATCAACCTCAACACGCAGGGATTGGTCGTCGACCTGACGTTCCCGCCGGTGGATACATTTCGTAGCACCAACGTCGCCGGAACCGTCTTCAGCTCTGCAGTCGGAAGTGGCGGCCCGCCGTGCCCGCCGTGCGGCAACCCCCCTCCCCCAGGATGCAGCCTGGCTTGCCCCACGGGTGTCATCGTCACGGCTGACGGTGTGGTTTCAGGTGCGGGGTTCGGCACGCAGTACGGCGCGGAATTCAAATACGAGTTCCTGCCCATGAGCCCCCTGTATTGTGTCGACGTCCGCGAGGTCGTGACCACCGCCGTGGGAGCCGACGGCTGCGTCTGTGGTCTGCCGCCCACATTCATCAAGAACGTCGATCTCTGCTGCAACTCCAATGCGCTGGCTGACCTGATCGCGAATACGGTTCACGCCACGACGCCAATGAACTGCACTTCGACGAGTACGCAAGAGCTCCAGTGCCGGGCAAAAGGCAGTTCGGATCCCTGGGTCACGTTCCACACGAACACGCTGATCTGGGGCGTGACGCCCAGCGGGAACATCGAGGTCACCGTGGTTCCTCAAGGAGCGCCGGCGGTCACGCAGACGCTGCCCGGCCCTCAATCCTGCAAGTGCACCGTCGGAGACGGCTCGGGGCCGGTCGGCTCCGGAATCCAGGTGGCGTGCATTGTCGAGAACGACGGTCTGGCCGACGTCACCTTCAACTGGTCGGTGATCGCGATCGATGGCGGCGCGGACATCGAGATCGACACGGGCCTCTTCGGCAGCACTTCGGGCACGAAGACGCTCTCCAAGGGGGAGAAGTTCGACCCTCCGATCGACATCGACATCATCTCCGGAGCCGTGGGCTCGACGGCGATCGTTCGCCTGATCGTCACCGGCGACTGTATTGGGATAACGGAGGGAACGGTGACCGTGACGCCGTAGCGGATCCGTACGACCCAGGGAATCGAAGCGCTTCCTCCAGACCTAGCGGCCGGCCGACGCCTCGATCGCACGACCCGATTGAGGCTCGGCCTCGACCGTGACGCGGAACTCGCCGTCGATGGTGAACGTGCTCTCGTAGGTCGAGCCCGGCTGGTCGGGGTCGCGCTCGGTCAGCGTCATCTGCGCGAACGAGCCGTCGAGCTCGAGCGACGCCACCTGTCCGGCCGCGAGGTTCCAGACCAGGTCGCCCTCGACCTCCCAGGTCTCGGTGACCGTGTCGGTCGCGTCGCCGTCGGTGACCGGGACCTCGCTCAGGTCGCCGGGCTGCGTCGTGACGCGTACCAGGGTGCCGGTGACGGAGCAGTGCGCGTGCTCGCCGTCCTCGCCGAGCTTCACGAGCGTGAGCTCGAGCTCGCCGGAGTGCTCGCGGCTCTCGATCTCCGGCAGCATGTGCTCCGCCATCTCGGCCGGCAGCTCCCAGTGCAGCTCGCCGCCGGGGTTGAAGAGGATCTCGAGCTCGGCGCCGTCCACCGTCCACGTGTCGCCCACTTCGACGGGATCCTCGGGCAGGAGCTCCGCCAGCCCGAGGTCGGCCCGCAGGCCGTCGAGGAGGCTCGTTTCGCCGCCCTGCTCGTCGGCGAAGGCGCGGGCGAGCTCGCCGTCCTCCAGCGCGAAGCGCACGGTGCGGTCGGCGAAGGCCGTCTCGCCCTCGGAGGACCACGGGAACTCCTGCGTCTGGCCGTTCATGTCCATGCTCATCGTCCCGTCGTTGACCCACGTGAGCTCGTCGTAGCGGCGCAGCCAGGCGCCCTCATCGAAGGTCTCCGTGATCCCGACGACCTGGCGGTCGGTCATGTCGAGGTTGAGCTTCGGGAGGTACATCGACGGGACCTCGTTGCCGTCCATGGTCACCTCGAGCTCGCCGCCCTCGAGCGTGAGCTCGAGCTCGAACGCGACGGTCCGCGAAGAGCCGGTCTCGGGGGCGTGGTGGAAGGCCACGCCCTCCCGCGTCAGCGGCGCCGCGGCGAGAACGAGGAAGACGGGGGTCAGGACGGGATAGGGGAGCATCGGGGTCCTCCGGGGTCCGGGAAAGCGGTTCAGGGGCTTGGTGAGGGGAAGGGGCGGAATCCCTCGCGCGATTGGCCGGATCTTTGGCGAGAAAGTGCGGCGCGGGCGGTGGACCGTCCTCCGGAGGCCTCCGGGCCCTCCGCTGGGTAGAATCTCGGTGGAACCGAGCTCGATGACGTCCCCCCTCACCCCGCCGGCGCCGTTGCTGCGGCGCCTTTTGCTTACCCTCGTCGCCCTGCTCGCCGCCGGAGCCGCCGCCGCGGCCCAGGACTGGCCCCAGTGGCGCGGCCCCGAGGGGATGGCCTCCTCGGAAGCGAAGGGCCTGCCGGTGGACTTCGGCGGCGACACCGCCTGGAAGCTGCCGGTCAAGGGCAGCGGCATCTCCTCGCCGATCGTCAGCGAGGGCCGCGTCTTCCTGACCACCGCCTACGCCGGCCAGGTCGGATCGGTGGCGCTCGGGAAGGCGGCGGTGCCGGTTCTCTGCGGCCTGGGACTCGTCCTCGGCGTGGTCGTGCTCGTCCGGCGCAAGCGCGAGGGCGAGGTGCCCGCGTGGCTGCGCTTCCTCCTCGGGCTCGACGTGCTCGCGATCGGCCTCGCCACCCTCGGCTTCGCCGCGCTGGCGCTCGTCGCGGACTTCAAGCCGGAGACGCTCTGGCCGCCGGGCCAGCCCGGCGAGGCGTGGTTCTTCACCGGCGGCATCATCCTGGCCGGCCTCGTGGCGGCGATCGGGTGGTTCCGCGCGGGCTCGCCGCTGCGGCTCCTCGGCGTCCTCGTGTTGGGCGTCGTCGCCGCGCAGCTCTTCGCGGGCATCCCCGACAACAAGTACAGCGACCCGTTCAAGACCGAATACCGCCTCGTGATGATCGCTCCGGCGATCGCGGGCGGGCTCTGGTTCGTGCTGCTCTTTTTCCTCGCGCGCGGGCGCGACGCGAAGGGCGCGTTCCTGCCCGGTCTCGTCGGCGCGCTGGCGCTGGCGAGCTCGGCGGGCATCCTCTTCGGCGTCGTCAACTTCTGGCAGCCGAGCGCGGGGCTCGTGCGCGCGGTGCTCTGCTACGACCTGGCGACGGGGAGGAAGCTCTGGGACACGCCGCTCTTCGTCGCGCCGGAGGAGCGCAAGTACCCGTCGAACTCCTTCGCCACGCCGACGCCGTGCGCGGACGGCGAGATCGTGTTCGCGGACTTCGGCTCGGGCTACGCGTGCCTCGACTACGACGGCAACGTGCTGTGGCAGAACACGGTCGACAACTTCACCGAGCTGACGCGCTACGGCGCGTCGACGTCACCGGTGATGTTCGAGGACACGATCCTCCTCCTGCACGACAGCGAGATCAACCTGGGGCCGTCGTACCTCCGGGCGCTGGACAAGAAGACCGGCGAGGTGCTCTGGAACGTGGAGCGGCATTACGCGGCGAACTGCTACATGACGCCGCTTCTGATGCCGCGCGGCGACGACTGGCAGCTCGTCACCGTCACCTACCACACGGTCGTCGCCTACGACCCGCGCAGCGGCAAGCGGCTGTGGGACGTCGAGGTGCCGATCCAGCAGATGGTTCCGGGCATCCAGTACGACGGCGACCTGCTCATCGTGTCGGGCGGCTCGCACCTCGAGTTCACGACGTCGGTCTTCGAGCTCTCCGGAGAGGGCGTCGCCACGAACGCCGAGCTCCTGTGGAAGTCGCGCCGCGCCGTTCCGAACGTGGCGTCGCCCGTTCTGCACGACGGCCTCTTCTTCACGATCAACGACGGCGGCGTCATGACGTGCTTCGACCCGCGGACCGGCGACGTCCACTGGAAGGAGCGCCTCGAGGGCATGTTCTGGTCCTCGCTCGCCGCCGGCGACGGGAAGGTCTACGCGGTGAGCGAGCACGGCACGGTCTACGTCGTGGCCGCACGGCCGGAGTTTGAGGTCCTCGGCGAGACCCAGCTCGAAGGGAAGTCCTTCGCGAGCCCCGCGATCGCCGACGGCCGCGTGCTGGTTCGCACGAGCGACTATCTCTACTGCTCCGGCGGCTCCCAGACGCGCTGAGTCCGCTCCGGCTCGCCTTCATGCACACGAAGCGGTCGAAGGGCACGATCGTCAACGCAACCTCGGTAGCGGGGAAGGGGTCGGCGCCTTCCCACCACAGAGACTTGTAGACCGCTGGGAGTATGCGGCCTAAGACTCGATGGCGGCGTCCCATCGCTCTCCCGTCGAGGTACGGCCTTCGGGCTCGGCGCTGGCGCTGCTGAAGGTGGGTTTCTTGCGACGAGGCATATGGGAATGAGACTATCGCCGGTGATTCTCGGGCTTGCGGTTTCGCTCGGGGCCTGTGTCCCGGCGCCCGGCGCCAAGAACGGTGTCGGAGGGGGCACCCACGCCGGTGGGATGTCGGTCGAGGTCTCGCAGGCGCTGTCGGCACTTCCGCTGCCGGTCATCGACTTCTATTGCCAGGGCAAGTTGAGCTCGGATGGCTGCACCCCGTCGTTGAAGGCGGCCGGTTCGCCGAGTGTGTCGGACCCGAGCCCCTTCACGGTCACGGCGGTGCAGGTCACGGCGACGAGTCCGGGGTCGATCGTGTACGGCTTTGAGTCCGCCGAGGTGCCCTTCCTTGGAGGAACGCTGTGCGTCGGGGGGAACCCACTTCTCTTCGGTCCACAGCAGAGCTCCGGGGGTAGCGGTCCGTGTGGAGGGTCGTTTTCGTTCGACTTCAAGCCGCTCTTCTTCGGCGTCCCCGCGCTCGTCGGGGTACCCGCCTATGCCCAGTACGGGTACTTGGATGTCCAGGACCCGTTCGGGTTCGGCATGAGCAATGCGATTCGTTTCACCATCCAGCCCTGATCCACAACCAGCTCGTTGCCGTTAGCTGCGCCCGTTTCGGTCGCTGAGCCGGAACCGGGTCGCGCGACGCGCAGGCGAACGCCGCGGCGGTGCGGAGCGCCCTCGGGCGCTAAGGCAGCGGCGTGACGTCGGTCAGCTCGCCGAAGGTGACGACGCCGGACGGCGTGCCGAACTGGTAGCCGACGGCGAAGAACGAGAACCCCGGTGGCAGGTTGAGCGGCACGGGCGCCGTCGACCCCGAGCCGTCGATGGCGATCGGCGTTCCCAGCGTGGAGACGGCTAGGTTGATCGACGTGAGGAAGAGCGCATCGAGGGTCAGCCCGACGTCGCGTCCGTCGCCGAAGGGCAGCGGGAGGCTCCCCGGCGACCCGGAGATGAGCACGGCCCCGAACACGAGCGACGGGTCGAAGTGCTCGAGCGTGAAGCTCGCCGACGTCGGGCCCGCGACCCAGCCGTTCGGCGTGAGCGTCTGCGGCCGGAAGCCGCCGGCGTACACGTTGCCGTCGGAGCCGTTGATGGACTTCCAGCCGAAGATGAAGTTGCCGTACACGTCGTCGTGCGCCAGCGTGACGAAGTCGACCGAGTCCGGGTCGTTGTCGCTGACCGTGATCTTCGGATCCCAGGTCGAGCCGCCGTCGTAGCTGACGCTCGCCTCGAGGGAACGTGGAAAGAGCGTTTCTTCCCAAGCGACGACCGTGCTGCGGTCGCCCGACACGACGCGCGGCTTCTCCGCGCCGGTCGTCGAGAGCTGGTCGTCGGGAAGGTAGGTCAACCCGCCGTCCGCGGAAGCCGTCGCGTAGACCTCGTCGGCGCCGGTGCGGTTGTCCTCCCAGGCGACGACGACGTTGCCGGTGTTGTTGTCGATCGCGACCTCGCCCTCGTCCACGTCGGCCGTTCCGAGGGTCTTGGGCCCGCTGAAGGTCACCCCCGCGTTCGTCGACACGTTGACCTGGAGCACCTCGTCGCCGGAGCCGGTCTCCTCCTCGTTCCACATCACCGCGACCGTGTTGCCGCGCGATGCCATGCGGAGCGGCGCCTGCGAGTCCTCCACGCCGACGGCGTCGCCCAGCTCGACGTCGGCCGGCAGGAACGTGGCGCCGCCGTCGATGCTCCGCTGGTAATAGACGGTGTCGCGGAGGCTGCGGTTGTCATCCCAGGCCACGTGAACGACGTTGCCGACCGCGGTGACGTCGAGCTCGTCCACGTCGGCCGACGAGCCCGCCCTGACCGCGACCGCCGCCGAGAAGGTCGCGCCGTCGTCGTGCGAGGACGTCAGGAAGAGGTCGTCGTCGCCGGCGACGTCGGTCGAGCAGAGCACGTAGACGTGGTCGCCCGCCGGGTCGGGGCTCATCGTCACCGCCCAGTCGGTGATCGGGCCGGGCCCCACGTCGAGCGCGGACGGCGTCGAGTAGCTCGCGCCGGAGTCGGTCGAGCGCACGAAGAAGAGGCCGCTGTTCGACTCGTAGACGACGTACACGTTCGTCTCGGAGCACCACACCGCGTCGAGCTCCGTTTTCTTCCCGAAGGAGTCGTTGTCGACGCGGATCTGCGGCCCCCAGGTCAGCCCGCGGCCGTCGGAGGTGACGACTGAGACCTCCTCGCTCGTCGCGTCGTTCCACACGATCGCGGAGAGGTTCCCGTGCGCGGCCACGGCGATCTGTCCGGAGTTGGCGGGGAGGCTCGTGTTGACCTGGACCGAGTCGCGCGGCGCCTGGGCGGAGGTCGGCAACGTAAATGCGAAGGCGAAGAGGAGGAGGGTGGGGGCACGCTTCATGGGACCAGGATACCGCTACCATGGCGGCGCGATGGGGGAAGCCTCTCCGAACGTCCTGAAGCACAGCACCGTGCGCCCCGAGGTCCGTCTGCACCTCGCGCCGGAGCTCCACGCCCGCCACGGCGCGCCCGGGGGCGAAGCGCTCTTGCGGTTCGAGGACGAGGGCATCGCGGTCTTCGAGGGCGAGCCGCCGGCCGCGGACGACGTTGGCCCGGTCTACCGCGACCGCTCCGGCGGGGAGCTCTGCGTCCCGACCGGGCGTCTCTTCGTTCGCTGCGCCGAGGACGACGACTTCGCGGCCAAGACCGACGCCGTCGAGGCGGCGGGCTACGCGGTCGTCGAGGTGCCGGCCTACGCGCCGCACTGCGCGTGGCTGGTCGCGCGGTCCGGGAGGATCGAGGACGCCCTGAATGGGATCCCCGGGCTCGAGGAAATCGACGGCGTGGTCAACGTCGAGCCGCAGATGTTGCGGCGGCGCGCGCTCCGCTGACGCGCGCCCCTGTTAGGATGCGCGCCTACCTGACGGTTTTCTGACACCCATCTGAAGAGGAGAGATTCATGAAGCTCGCCTACCGCTATGGCGGAAGCTCGGGCAAGGAGTACGCCCTCGAGGCCTCGGCGGACATGGTCGTCGTCCGCACCGGGCGGCGCGCCCCCCTCCGGTCGACGCCCGCTTCCGCGCGCACGACCGAGATCGCGCATCGCATGCAGCCCGTCGTCGCCTTCCCGATGGCGGGCGTCGAGGTGTTCCGCACCGGCGACGTGGAGCAGGCGGACGCGCTCAAGACGCTGAAGGCGGAGAGCCAGTTGCAGTGGGCGGGGACCTGCCTGCACGACTCCACGTCGCGCCAGCCCGTCCTCTACACGGAGAACATCTTCGTCAAGTTCCGCGACGACGCGGACGCCAAGCACTGCCGCAAGGTCGTCGAGGGCTTGAAGCTGGAAGCGCGCCAGGCGCTCACGTACTCGCGCAACGCCTTCTTCGTCTCCGCGCCGGAGGGCACGGGCCGGAGGACCTTCGAGATCGCCGCCGAGCTGCTCGACGAGGAGACGGTCGACTTCTGCCACCCCGAGCTGATCCGCGAGACGGGCTACCGCGGCGCCTTCCCGCAGCAGTGGCACCTGCAGGGGACCCAGATCGGCAGTAAGTTCGTCGACGCGAGCGCGAACGTCGTCCCCGCCTGGGGCGAGAGCCATGGCGAGGGCATCGTGATCGCGATCATCGACGACGGCGTCGACATGGAGCACGAGGAGTTCGCCACGCCCGGGAAGATCGTCGGTCCGCGCGACGTCACGCGGCGCACGAACGACCCGCGGCCGGGCTCGACCGATCACCACGGCACCGCGTGCGCCGGCGTCGCCTGCGGCGACGGCCTGCACGGCGCCTCCGGCGTCGCGCCGAAGGCGAAGCTGATGCCGATCCGCCTCCGCTCCGGGCTGGGCTCCCAGGCCGAGGCGGACGCCTTCGTCTGGGCGGCGCAGCAGGGCGCGGACGTCATCTCGTGCAGTTGGGGCCCGGTGGACGGCCGCTGGTGGGACGACGACGACCCGCGCCACGACCAGGTCACGCCGCTTCCGGACTCGACGCGCCTCGCGATCGACTTCGCGATCGAGAACGGGCGCGGCGGCAAGGGCTGCGTCATCACCTGGGCCGCGGGAAACGGTAACGAGTCGGTCGACAACGACGGCTATGCCTCTTACGAGAAGGTGATCTCGGTCGCAGCCTGCAACGACCGGAGCGAGCGCAGCCGGTACAGCGACTTCGGCAAGGCCAACTGGTGCGCCTTCCCGAGCAGCGACGGCGTTCCGACCGACACCCCCGGCATCTGGACGACGGACCGGACCGGCTCGACCGGCTACAACCCCGGCTCCACGTCGCAGGGCGACGCCGCCGGCAAGTACACGAACGACTTCGGCGGCACGTCGAGCGCCTGCCCCGGCGCCGCCGGCGTCGCCGCGCTCGTGCTCGCCAAGAACCCGGCGCTGCGCTGGGACGAGGTGAAGGAGCTCTTCAAGGAGTCCTGCGACCGGATCGACGAGTCGAACGGCAACTACGACGCCGGCGGCCACAGCGAGTCCTACGGGTACGGTCGCCTGAACGCGGCCACCGCCGTCGGCGCGGCCGTGCCTCCGGCGGCGAACTACCGCGTCACCCACAAGATGGAGAAGGAAGTCCCGGTGCAGGACTTCCAGACGGCTTCGATCGAGCTGGAGGTGCCCGAGGACGGCGCGCCGACCGAGGTGCGCGTCCACGTCGGGATCGAGCACACCTACATCGGCGACCTCACGGTGCAGCTCTTCCCGCCCGAGAAGGGCGACGGCATCGAGTCGATCGTCCTGCACAACCGCACGGGCGGCGGCACGAACGACCTGACGCGCTCGTACGACGCGCTCACGACGCCCGAGCTCGCGGCGCTGAAGAACCGCGATCCGCAGGGCACGTGGAAGCTCGTCGTGGAGGACTCCGCGGGACAGGACACGGGCAAGATCAAGAGCTTCTCCGTCGAGCTGGCGTTCTGATTCGGGCGCGGAGGCTCGGCCGAGCGGCCGAGCCTCCGCTGTCCGGCGAGCGACGGCGGCCGACCGGCTCGGCTTCTGGCTCCTGCCGCCGTGCCTCTTTCCTCCTCCGCGGTCACCACTAAGAGGTGTTCCGAGCACCCCTTTTCGGGGTGGGAGGCCGCATGCGAGCAAACAAACGCCCCTGCAATCCCTACGACGGCCTCTGGTCCTGGGGGGGCTGAACGGGGGAGCGATGAGGCAGCCGGGCGCTCTGGAGGCGGGCGCTATCGACTGTTTGCAGAGTTCGGTCGGTCATTGTGGCGGCCGCCACTGGCCAGGCTACGGCCGCGTGGCGGCATAAGTCTATATTTTAGCAGTGGTTACGGGCGCGACTGGTCGGTCCGAGGCTTCGGGCTGGCCGGCACCCGGCGCGGAACTCCTCAGGTTTTTAGTCCGAAAGGTACGAAATGTCCGCTATGGTTGACGTGTACCAAAGGTCCAAAGCGGACCAAGTCAGCAGAGGCAAGCTCATGTCACCCTTCTTCACCCCTCCTCCCGTCGAAACCCCTCGGGAAGCAACGGTCTCTGAGGTCAAGACCAACCTGCGACGGACGGTGGATGATGCTTCGAGGGGCACGGAAACCCTGGTCACTCGCCACAACGAGCAGGTGGCAGCCGTGGTGTCCGTTGCGGCCTACAGAACGCTTGCGTACTGTCGGCGTGCCGCGGCCCAAGAATACGAAAGCTGCCATCGGAGGCTTTCGCACATCAGGGACACTCCCGAGAAGGGGATGGCACCTCCGTCCTCGACGGTTGTGGACCTGATGGAGGAAATCCTCAGGCGACTAGAAGCCGTGCTGGCTGTTGGTCCCGATCGCGTCGTGCGAGCTGCTGGTGGTGGTGTTGACACCTACTTCTTCAGTGCCGAGAAGAAGGCCGACGGGTCGCCGGTCCGATACGTCTGCGTTGGTGTGGACGAAGATGCGGACGCGACCGTAGTCTTCAGCCAAAGTCCAGATTACTGCGCGGCTGACGACCTCACTCCTGAGATCGACTTCGGAGCATTGGCCGCTCGAATCACAGATTTCCTGAGCGGTGCCGACCAGCCACAGCCTACCGCGGAAGCGGGAACAGATACCTGAAGACGAGCAGCTCTTCAGAGCGATCACGAAAGGCGATGTCGCCGGTTCGGAGGTTCTAGTCTCAGCGGTCGATCTGCAAGGAACCTCGGTTTACCGAGAGAAGTACCTAGACCGCCCGGAGGACACGTTTCGGTTCGTGCCCTCCGACTTCACGGGGCTTGCCGTTGTGACTCCGGGCGGACTGCCAGAACCGATCAGAAACCCGAACGACGAGGACATCGTGTGGGAGTGTTTCGCGTTCGATGATCCAGACATCGACGACAGCGGAGCTCCACGAATGGCTCATGCCGAAATCCGCTTCCGGCGCACATCCGACCGTCCCGACGAAGAAAACAAGCGCCCCAAGAAAGCCGTCAAAAGAGAACTTGAAATCAGGCTAGCCCAAACGATGCGAGTCTTTCTACAGCCGGAATAGCGCGGCTCTACGACCGGCGGGAGCAAGGAGACCGCACTCGACGAGGTCGAGCGCATCATCCCGCAGTGGCCACCATGACCTTCGCCAGACGAGCGTCGGGAACCCTGCGAAGCTCTTCTCGCAGTTCAGCCTCGTCGGTGTCAACGCTGCAAGGCGCGCCTAAGGGACCCGAGGTCATGCGCCTAACGTGGAGGCCGGTGCATGCGCCCACCTGGCCGGTCGTCTTAGGCGCGGCTTCCCTCTCCCCGCCACCTGAGAAAACGAAGCTCGGCGACCAACCCGCTGGCTTTGCTACGCTCTCGCCCGTGCCGGTTCGCACCGTCCATCTGATCGACGCGAGCCCGTACCTCTTCCGCGCCTACTTCGCGGTTCCGTACGGCATCACCGGACCGGACGGCTGGCCGGTCAACGCGGTCCACGGGTTCGTGGGCTTCCTCAACCGCCTCGTGCGCGAGGAGGAGCCGACGCACGTCGGCGTCGCCTTCGACAAGAGCCTGACGACGAGCTTCCGGAACGAGATCTACCCGGAGTACAAGGCGCAGCGCGAGCTGCCGCCCGAGGAGCTCGAGCGCCAGCAGGAGGCCTGCCGCGACGTGGCGCGGGCGATGGGGATGGCGGTCTACGTCGACACGCGCTACGAGGCGGACGACCTGATCGCCACGCTGTGGCGGCAGCTCCGGCGCAAGAAGCACCGCGTCGTGGTGGTCAGCCCGGACAAGGACCTCTGCCAGCTCGTCGACGAGGGCACGGAGCTCTTCGACTTCGCCCGCGAGACGCGCTACGGGCCGGAGGAGGTCGTCGAAAAGTTCGGCGTGCGGCCCGACCAGCTCGCGGACTACCTCGGCCTCGCCGGCGACAGCGTGGACAACATCCCCGGCGTCAAGGGGGTCGGTCCGCGCACCGCCGCGGCGCTGCTGCGGGCCTTCGGGACGCTGGACGCCCTCTACGACCGGCTCGACGAGGTCGCGGACCTCGATCTCCGCGGCGCGCGGACGCTCGGCGCGAAGCTCGAGGCGTCCCGCGACCTGGCCATGCTCTCCCGGGAGCTCGCCACCGTGGCCGTCGACGCCCCCGCGAAGGCGCGCCTGCGCGAGCTCGCCTACCGCGGCGCCGAGCCGGACGACGTGGCCGAGGTCTTCGGGGCGCTCGGCTTCGGCCGGCTGCAGGACCAAGTTCGCTATCGCTGAGTCCGATCCGGCGTCCGCGGCGTGTCTTCCGGCATGAACGCCCTGTCCGCCGCCACGCTGTTTCTCGCGCTCCCCGCCGGCGGGGACGACCTGATCGCCCCGAGCCTCTCCGCGCTCAGCGCCCGCTGGCGCGAAGCGGCGGAGAGCTTCCGCGTGCCCGGCTACGCCGTCACCGTCGTGCGCGACGGCGCCGTCGTGCACAGCGAAGCGTGGGGGCTGCGCGACTCGGTGAAAGGGCTGCCGGTCACCGCCGACTCGATGTTCTACATCGCCTCGGCGACCAAGCCGTACGTGGCGATGGCGCTCGTCCTGCTCGCCGAGGAGGGCAAAGTCGATCTCGACGCGCCGGTGAAGCGCTACCTGCCGCGCTTCGAGCTGGCCGACGCCGACGCCACGGCCGAGGTCACCGTGCGCGACCTCCTGTGCCACAAGCGCGGGATCAACAGCTTCCCCGTCGTGTTCCTCGACGCGTACACGGGCGAGATCACCGAGGACCGCTACTACCACTTTCTCAAGGAGGCCGAGCCGAGCGGGCGCGTCGACTACACCAACGTCCACTTCACGCTCGCCGGCCGCGTGATCGAGGCGGTCTCCGGCAAGCACTGGAAGGACTTCCTCGACGAGCGCCTCTTCACGCCGGCGGGGATGGACCGGACGACCGGCTACGCGACGTGGATGTACGCGCAGGAGGACGTTTCTCGGCCGACGCTGGCGACGCCGGAGGGGTTCGTCCACGGGACGCACAAGGTCGACGAGACGATGCACGCCGCCGGCGGGCTCGGGACGAGCATCCACGACCTCGGCCGCTGGCTGCTCCTCAACCTCGGGCGCGGCGAGATCGACGGCGAGCGTATCGTCGGCGCCGCCGCCGTCGAGGAGATGTTCGCGCTCCACGGCAAGTTCCGAAAGCCCGACGGCTGGCTCCGCAAGATGGAGGGCTACGGCCTCGGCTGGAACGCGGGCACGTACCGCGGCAACCGCTACATGCAGCACGGCGGCGGCTACATCGGGACGGCGGCGCACGTCTCGTTCCTCCCCGACGCCGGCGTGGGCGTCGCGGTCGTCGCGAACACCGACGGCGGGGGACACGGGTTCTGCCAGGTCGTGTCGATCGACGTGTACGACGCGTTCCTCGAGGACGACTCGGACTACGACCCGCTCCCCGGCTTCCTGTCGCAGGCCGAGCGGATCTACGCGCGCGGCGCCGTTGAGGAGGACGAGCCGGAGCCGCTCGGCGCGGAAGGCCTGTCCCTCGAGCCCGAGCTCTATCCGGGCACCTACACGAACGAGCACTGGGGCACCGTTCGCGTCGAGCTCTCCGACGAAGGCCGCCTCGTCGGCCGGATGGGCAACCTCCGCCTGACCTTCCTCGCCGTCGACGAGGACGACTTCGTCGTCGAGTCGCCGCGCGCGTTGAACGCCAGCGGCTACTTCGAGATCAGCGCGATCGAGGAGGTCGTCGCGCTGGTCGTCGAGGTCGACGACGGCGTCGAGGCGACGTTCACCCGCTGAGGCGGTACATGCAACGGCGCTGGCACTGGCTGCACAGCACGCGCACCTCGACCTCGCCCGGGCTGCCCTCGACCGGCGCGCTGCGCCAGCGCGCCTCCAAATGGTTGCAGAAGGGGCAGAGGTCCTTGCCTTTCGGCTTCTGAAGCGGCGCGCGCTTCAGCGTCTTGCGCAGACGCTTCTCCTCTTTCGCGGTGTAGAGGAAGCGGTTCTCGGTCACCCGCGTGCGTCTACGAGGCGCAGGCCTCGCCGACGGCGACCTCGGGGTCCTTCTTGCCCATGCCGTTCACCCAGCCGTAGACCTTCGGGAAGATCTTCTGGCGCCACAGGTCGTTCAGGACCCAGTGGGGCAGGCGGCCGCCGATCGCGCGCGCCGGCTTCGACGCCAGGGCGCGGATGAACCAGTTCGGCAGGTACCGCATGCGGCTGTGGAGGATGAACACGTGGTTCATGTACGTGTGCCCCTCCTGCTTGAGCAGGTTGAAGGCCTGCTCGTAGCAGTTCTCGTCCACCTTGATCAGCCCTTCCTCGAGCGCCCGGTCCCAGATGACGGTTCCCGGATAGAAGGTCAGGGTGAACACGTTGAACGTCGCCCACTTGGGGATCTGAAGCGCCAGGTCGACGGTCTCGTACACGTCGTCCTCGTTCTCCCAGGGGCAGTCGATGATCCAGTCGCAGAGGAGCTCGAACTCGTACTTCTTGCGGTAGCGGTCGAGGAGCTTGACGGCTTCGATCAGCTTCGGGCGCGACAGGCGGCGCTCGTAGATCTTGGTGTTCACGCGGTCGCTGCCGCTCTGCACGCCGATCTGGATCTTGTTCAGGCCGGCGTCGAGGAGGACCTGGAGCTTCTCCTCCTTGATCGAGATCGGGATCGCGGCCACGCCGAAGGGGCGGCCGATCTCGCGCTTGTAGACCTCCGCGAACTCCTTGATCTCGTCGAGCTTGCGGCAGAAGAAGTCGTCGTCGGAGAAGCAGATCTCCTGGAAGAACGGGAAGCGCTCGAGCGCCTGCTTGGCCTCCTCGATGCTGCGCTCGACCGACTTGTACCGCAGGACGCGCGTCTTGTACTCCTTCGTCGGGTACGTCGTGACCAGCTCGGATTGGTGGCAGTACGAGCACACGAACGGGCAGCCGCGCGTCGTGATGATGTAGTAGGCCGGGGCGGAGTTGTCGCCGGGGAGCGTCGCGTGGAGCTTGGCGTAGACGTCCGTGTTCGCCTTGACGATCTGATCCCCGTCGAGGACGAAGTGGTCCTCGAGGTCGTAGTCGGGGAACGGCAGCTCGTCGAGCTCGAACGGAAGCTGCTCGAGCGGGTTCTGCACCAGCTTGCCGTCCTCGTCGAGGTAGGCGAGGTTCGGCGTGAAGAGCAGGTCGTCCGCGTTGCGCTCCAGGCGGTCGACGAACTCCATCGTCGCGTGCTCGCACTCGCCGCGCATGACGTAGTCGGCGTGCTTCAGGCAGGCCTCGGGCAGCGCGGTGGCGTGAACGCCGCCCCACACCACGGGGACGTCGGGAAACTTGCTCCGCAGGTAGCGGGTGACCTCGGCGCCCCGCGACTCGTAGCACGAGAGCAGCGAGAGCATGAAGAGGTCCGCGTGCTCGAGGCAGTTCTCGAGCTCTTGGTCCCAGGTGACCCCTTCCTGAGTCCCGAAGAACGGCATGTAGACGGATTTGACGCCGTGCCCGCGCTCCTTGAGCATCGACGTGATGACACGGCACCCGTCCCCGGACAGCTCGTCCAGGAAGGAAAACATGATGATGTTCATGCTGCGGGAGGGCTCTCCGAGGGGAAGAGGTGAGGGGGCGGGCTAGACCTCGAGCTCCATCGGTCCGTACCCATAGGAAATATAATGGTAAATGCTTCCCCGGGCTACCTGAAGGGCGGCGTAGCTGGGCTCCTCCCGCACGGGTAAGGTGGCCGCCCCATGGCACCGAGGCGTGTTCAGACGGCCCTTCTGGCGGCCCTTGCGGCGGCCGCGGCTTCGCCGGCTCCGGCCCAGCAGGGGCTGACCCATCCCGGCGAGGCACCCCTGCGCGCGGGCCGGGCCGCCCTGGAGCGCGGCGACGCCACCGGCGCGGTCCACCACCTACTAGAGGCCTGGGTCCACCGTCCGGGCTCTCCGGAGCTCCTGGAGCTTCTTCTCGCCGCCGCGGCGGACGACGCCGACGCGCGCACGCTCTGGGCCCACGCGTGGACCGCCGGCCAGGCGGACGTTAAGGGAAAAACAAGACCGCCGGCGGAGATCCGCCGCCTGCTCCCCAAGGACGACCCGCACGTCGCGCGGATCGCGACCACCCGCGCCGCCGCGGTCGAGGAGCTCGCGAAGCTCGCGGAAACCCGCGCGAAGAAAGCTCGCAAGAACGTGGACGAGCTCCTGGTGTCCGCCTGGGCGGCGCGGCTCGCGCGCGTGCTCGCGGCGGACTCGCCCGCCCTCTGGGACGCCCACGCCGCCGAGCTGTCGCCGACGCTCGCCGAGCCCGAGAACGCCCACGAGCCCGTGATCGACGCGCTCCAGTCGGCGATGTCGTCGGCCTTCTCGAACGGGCGCTACGGCGACGCGGTGCGCGCCGCGCGTTCGCTGCGCGGTCTCGCGCGCCAGGCCGGGTTGAAGGACCTGCAGGGGCCGGCGCCCAAGGGACTGGACAACCTCGAACGCGCCGCCGCGCAGGCGCTCGCCCGCGCGCGGGCGGAGCTCGCCGACGCGATGGGCGAGCCGTGGACCGTCGAGGAGCTCGAGGAGCTCCGCGGCGAGAAGGGCGAGGCCTTCACCCGCCTGCACCACACCTACGGCCGGCCGGGCGTCGCGCTCTCGCCCACGGAGAAGTACCGCGTCGAGACCGACTGCGGCTTCGAGACGCTGCTCGGCGTCGCGAAGACGATCGAGCTGCACCACGACCGGCTCGCCCGCTGGTACGGCACGGATCCGTTCGTCGACCGCCAAGGCACGTGCCGCATCGTGCCGGAGGCCCACGGTTTGGAGTCCGAGGGCGTGCCGTTCTGGTGGGCCGGCGGTTTCCAGGGCGGCGACGTCACGACGATGCGCTTCTCCTGCGGCTCGATCGAGAGCCTCGGGCACGGGCTCACCCACGAGCTCACGCACCGCTTCGACGGCGCGCTCTACCCCGGGCAGATGGCGTGGCTGACCGAGGGCAAGGCGGTCTGGACCGGCGCCGCCTACGGCAGCGCGCAGGACGAGACCTTCGTCGCGAACCACGCGAACTTCGGGACGATCGAGCGCACCTGGATCAAGGGCTACGGCGGGCGCGACGAGCTCGAGGAGCTGATCACCGGGACGATCGAGGACTATCGCGACAACTACTTCGCCGGGTACGCGCTCTACGTCTACCTGACGACCTGGGAAGCGGACGGCGTCAAGCCCTACGCGGAGCGGATGCTCCCGTACATGGAGGGCGGCGCGCGCGGGAACAGGGAACCGCTCGCTTGGTTCACGCGCCACTTCGCCGACGGCAAGGACGGCCGCCCCGACTCGCTCGACGCCTTCGCCGAGCGCTTCCGCGAGTTCATCGCCGGCTTCTACTGGCAGGACCGAAAGCCCTGGACGGAGCGGTACACGCGCGAGCTGCCGCACGCCGTGACGAACATCGGCTACGTCTACGACCAGCCGACCTGGACCTGGTCGCGCGTGCGCGCGGAGCCGTCCTTCGGACAGGACCAGGCGCGCGCGGCGGGCGAGCTCCTGCTCGAGCTCGGCCGCGAGAAGGAGGCGGCGCACGCCCTGGTGTGGGCCCTCGGCGCCGACGGGCGCACGCCGGCGGTCGAGCGTCGCCTCGCGCCGCTCCTGCGCGAGCTCGGCCGCGCGGACGCGGCGTGGGTGCTCGAGGAGACGCTCGCCTGTCCCTCCGGGCGCGTCGCGAAGCCGCCGCCGTTCAAGCTCGGGCGCACGCGCGATCACCTCGCCGCGCTCCGATCCGCGGCCGAGGCGTATTCCGCCGGCGGCCGACGGACGGCGGCCGCGGCGTTCGCCGCGGACCACGACCGGCTCGGGGCGCGGCTCGGCGGCGAGCCGCTCGCGCTCGGGCCGCCGCAAGCTCCCTCGCCGCTGCACCCCTTCGACGCGCCCGGCGTCCGGCTCGGAGGGTGGACGGAGGACGGGCTGACCGACTACGAGGAGCTGCGGACGCCCGAGCTCTGGTACGCGGCCGACGACGGCACGCTGCACGTGGGCCGCAAGAAGCCGCGCGAGGGCACCGGCTCGATCGACCGCCGCGCGCACCAGCGCCACGCGTTCACCCGGGCGGACGGGTGGCAGATGCCCGGGCGCTACCGGATCTCCTGCCGCGTGCAGCTCACGACGTCCTTCGTGAACGGCGCGCTGGTGCTCGGCTACACGCGGCGCGACCGCAACGTGCGCGTCAACTTCACCGCCGGCGACTTCCTCTACTCGATCGGGAGCAGCGAGGAGGGCAAGGAGATCGAGTCCGTCGGCTGGTCGGTCAACGGCCTGCGCGAGCGCGACCGCGCGCTGCCCGGCTCGCGGCCGGGGGGGAGCGTGGAGTTCGGACGGCCGATGACGGCCTTCGAGCTCGCGCTGCTCGTCGACGGCGCGGCGCTCCACGTCTTCATCAACGGCGAGCGGCGCGGCACGTACCACACCGTCGACGGCGCGCCGATCGAGGGCCACGTCGGCTTCGCGAGCGGCATGGGCGCGTACCGCGTGCACCGGCCCGTGGTGGAACGCATGGACCGCACCGCCTTCGCCGAGCGCGCCGAGTCCTTTGCGATCCGGCTGAACCACGCCCTCCGCGGCGACCGGCCCGCGCCGTCGCACGGCATGCTCTTCCTGCACATGGCGCAGCCCGACGACGAGGAGGAGGGCTACGAGTTCGACCCGGACCGCTGGGTGAAGAAGACGCTGCGCTGCGCGACGACGCTCGCGCGTCTGGTCGAGAAGGAAGGCGTGACGCAGCCGGTCACGCTCGCCGTGTCCGCGAAGCTCGACGGCGAGCCGCTCGCCGCGATCCGGGCGGAGCTCGCCGAGCTCGCCGCGCCGCCGGAGATCGTGCTCTATCCCTGGATCGAGCCTCCGCCGGAGGAGGACGCCGACGCCGCCAAGGCCTTCGACACGAACTGGCTGCTCCTCGTCGACCCGAGCGGCGTGATCCGCGTGCGCAAGGGCTTCTTCGGGTGGGAGTCGGAGTTCTCGGAGCGCACGTCCCACTGGCTGACCGTGCTGCGCGACAACGGCTGGCCCGAGCGCGACCTTCCGCCGCTCGAGCGCGCCGAGCCCGACGACCAAGAAGCGGGGGAAGACGCATGAGATTCATGACGGCCGCTGCCCTCGCCGGCGGTCTCCTCTTCGCGGGTTGCGCGGACGAGCCGGAGCTCCCCCCGTCGGTGATCCTCATCTCGCTCGACACGCTCCGGGCCGACCACGTCGGCTTCCTCGGCCACGAGCGCGACACCACGCCGTTCCTCGACGAGCTCGCGGAGGAGAGCCTGGTCTTCGAGCGCGCCTTCGCCACGTCCTGCTGGACGCTGTCGTCGCACATGACGATCCTGACCGGGCTCTACGCGGACCAGCACGGCGTCGTCGCCAACGAGGCGGCGCTGAACCCCAACGTTCCGCTCCTGGCCGAGCGCCTGAGCGACCGCGGCTACGCGACGGTCGGGCTGTACGAGCTCGGCTGGATCCACGAGCGCCACGGCTTCGCGCGCGGCTTCGACGTGTTCCGCAACCACCTCGACGCCGAGGAGGCCGCCGCTCACCTCGCCGAGGAGATTCCGAAGCTTCCGGAGAAGCGGCCGTTCTTCCTCTTCCTGCACCTCTTCGACATCCACTGCGATCCGCTGCTCGACGCCGGCAAGTTCTACAACCCGCCGCCCGAGTACGAGGGCATGTTCCGCGCCGACGCCGCCGAGGCGCTGGCCGGGATCGACTTCAAGCGCGCCCTGAAGGAGCCGGGCCTCCTCAACGCCGATCAGCTCGACGCGCTGATCGCCACGTACGACGGCGGGATCCGCTACGTCGACGACAGGCTCCGCGAATGGATCACCGACTGGCGCGAGCGCGGTCTCCTCGACCGCGCGATCCTCATCATCACCTCCGACCACGGCGAGGCGTTGGGCCAGCGCGCCGGCGACCTCGACAAGCACGGCGGCATGTACCAGGAGGCGCTGCGCGTTCCACTGCTCGTGCGGTATCCCGACGGACGCCGCGCCGGCGAGCGTCGTTCCGAGCCGGTCCACTCCGTCGACATCGTCCCGACGCTCCTGCGGGACCTCGGCCTGCCCGAGGACGCGCGCCTGCCCGGCTACCCGCTCGTGGGGGAGCGACCGGCCGACGACGTGATGACCGCGATGCTCGACCTCGAGTTCGCGTACATCCGGTGGCCGTGGAAGATCCGCGGCGACCGCCAGCGAATGGTGGCGCACAACCTCGACGAGGATCCGCTCGAGCTCTCACCCCTCTCGCCCGGCGACCCGGCCGCGGGCGACGCGTTCCTGAGCGTCTACGCAGACCTCAAGGCGCAGCGCGCCAAGCTCGCGCCCATGGACACCAAGCCGATCCAGGCCGCGGAACCGACCGCCGAGGCGGCGGCCCAGTTGCGCGCCATCGGCTACGCCGACGCCCTCGACGACGACGGGTAGATCCGCGCCGCCGACGCCGGTTCCGGAACTGGGGAAACTTGGGCGTCCCATCGGGTCCGATGTGTCCCACGACCGCGCAGGTAGGTCGTGTTGACGGCGCCGCCGTCCTCCGCGTGCCCGAGGATGCCGCGCCGGGCGAGTACGATGTACGCTTCCGGTCCTCCGCCGGCGAGCTCAGGCTGCGCGTCGTCGTCGTCCCTTGACGCCGCGACGGCGGTCCGCGGGCGCGTGAGCGGAGCTCCCGAGCGATGTCGTCCTTGCAGCGTCGAAGCCTGGTGGTCGCATCGACCGCCTTGATCGCGGCGCTTCTCCTCGCTTGGTGGTGGATCGCGGGCGGCGGCGGCGAAGCGGCGACCCCCGCGGAGAAGCCGGCGGTACCGGCGCCGCGCGCCGCGGACGTGGAGCCGAGCCCGCCGGTGTCCGAAGCGGTCGCATCGCGCGTCGAAGTCGAGGAGCCGGCCGGGACGGAGGCGTCGCCCCGCACCGCGGCGGCCAGCTCGGTCGAGGTGCTCGTGCTGGATCCCGGCGGCGAGGCGCTTCCCGACGTCGACGTCGTCCTGAGCGGACGGGAGGCGGCAGCGCTTCAAATCCTGGACATGGCGTCGATTCGCTCCGCGCCCGAGCTCGAGCGCGCGACGACCGACGGCGAAGGCCGCGCGAGGTTCGACGTGCCGCCGAGCCGCACCTTCGGTCTCACCGTCCTTGGCGACGCGTCCGGCTTCGCCCGCTGGAGCGGCGAGTGCTCCTCGGGCGACCGGCTCACCGTTCAGCTTCAAGACGCCGCCGGCGTCCGCGTCCGCGTCGTCCACGTCGATGGAGGGGCACCGGTCGAGGGCGCGCGCGTCTTCGCCTACCGCAACTTCAACTTCGCGCGACCCGTCGCCGACGCGACGGCGGACGCCGCGGGAGACGCCTGGCTGCTGGGCCTTCCCGCGGGGGACGCGCAGGTGGAGGTGCGCTCGACCGCCGGCTTCGCCTTCGAACGCGTCGTCCTGCGCGCGGGCGTCGTCGAGGAGCTCATCGTGGAGGTCGGCGCCGGGCGCGTCCTGCGCGGAACCGTCGTCGCCGCCGAGACCGGCGCCCCGCTCGCCGACGCCGAGGTCGACGGCGACTGGACCATGCGCTTTCCCGTCCGCTCGGGTCCGGACGGAAGCTTCGTCCTGCGCGGGCTCGACTCCGGCGGGCCGGTTCAGGTCTTCGCGCGCAAAGCGGGCTACGCCCGCACCGACGTGCTCGTCAGCGCGGACGAGGGCGACGTCGTTATCCCGCTCGAGCGGGGAACGGCGTGCCGGGGACGGGTCGTGGACGCCGCGGGGGATCCCGTTCCGGGCGCGTACGCGGGCGCCTTCGGGACGGCGCACCGCGGCGGGCAGCAGCGGCTCGACGTCCTCTCCGCCCGCGCCGACGATGACGGACGCTTCGAGCTGCGCGGGTTGCGCACCGACATGGAGCACGCGGTGGTCGTCAGCGCACCGGGTTTCGCGCGCGCGCTGCGCGCCGTCGCTCCCCGCGTCAAGCCGGTCGACCTGGGCGACGTTCGGCTCGAGCCCGAGGCCGTCCTCGGCGGCCGGGTGAGTACGGGCGCAGGCGGACGGCTGGATGCCGCGATCACGGTCACGTGCGCGGATCTCGGCGCGAAGCTCTCGCCGGACAACGCGCGCTACCTGAGCCGCTGGGACGTGTTCGTGAAGGCGGACGGGAGCTACGTGCTCGGCGGCCTGCCGGCCGGCGACTACGCGCTCGCCGTTCGCGTCGAGCGGATGGAGCGCGCGACGCGCGAGGTGAGCCTCGCGCCGGCCGAGCGACGGCTCGACGTCGACTTCGTGCTCGACGCGGGGGACGCGATCGCCGGGCTCGTCGTCTGCCCGGACGGCCTCCCCGCTCCCGGGGCGCTCGTCCTGCTCACCGGCGTCCGATCGGCTCGCTCGCTCAACACGCGCTCCGCCAAGGACGGCACGTTCCGCTTCGCGAGCGTGCCGGAGGACGCCTACCGCATCGAAGTCCACCCCGTGCGGGCGTGCGGGCTCTGCGCCGGTCTGCGACGCGACGGCGTTCGCGCCGGGACGACCGGCCTTCTGCTCGAGCTGCCGGCGGGCGCGAAGATCGCAGGCCGCGTCGAGACGAGGGACGGGAGCCCCGTCGAGGGGGCGACGGTCGCCGCGGCGACGGACGACGACCCGTCGCTGGCGGTGGGCAGCACCGCCGCCGACGGCGCGTTCGACCTCGTCGTCCCGGCGGACACCACGGTCGACCTCTACGTGCAGGGCGCGAGCCCGTCCGCTGGCGACGGTGTCCGGATGATGCGGCCGAGGCGCCTCGCCCTCGCCGGCGTGCGGGCGGGGTCGGAAGGCGTCGTCCTGACGCTGGAGTAGCCGGCTACTCGCCCTGGTCCGCCGTGGCCTTGTGGAGCACGGACTCCGCGACGCGGATCGGGCAGCGCGCGCGGAGGGCGAGCGCGATCGCGTCGCTCGGGCGGGCGTCGACCACGGCGAGGACGTCGCCGGCGTCGTTCTGGAGCACGAGGTGCGCGTAGAACGTGTTCTGGCGCAGGTCGACGATGTCGACGTGCTTGACGTTGGCGCCGAGCGAGACGATCGCGTCGTGCGTGAGCCGGTGCGTCAGCGGCCGCTCGGGCTCGTACTCGTGAACGACGCGGTGGATCTCGAGGGCTTCGCTGTTGCCGATCACGATCGGGAAGCCGCGGCTGCCGTTCTGCTCGGCGAGATAGATGTACTGGCGGTCGGCGCCGTCGCGGATCACGATGCGACCCAGCTTGCAGTCGACCATCTCGCCGTTTTCGCCGGGTTCCATACCGCGTCTCTTCTAGTCGGTGGCGACGGGCGTGTCCATGGGACTTCCGGCGGGCTTTTCGCGCTCCCGGAGCACCAGGTCCTCGAGCCGGTTCTCCTCCTCTTCGGCCAGAAGCCATCCGCTCTGGCTCTCGTCGCGCCACCCGCAGGCGCGGCAGACCAGGCCGTGGGCCGTCTGCGTGTCGATCCGCTCGAGCGCGTTGGCTCCGCACACCGCGCACTCGCGATCGGCGCGCGCCGGCCACAGCACCGAGACAAGGATCCAGATCACGACGCCGGCGAGCATCAGTCCGAGGGCCCACGGGAAGAGCCAGCGCGGACCGTGCCAGACGACGAGGGCGCCGCCGGCGACGCCGAGGAGCATCATCGGCGGGATCAGCCACGACGCGGCGGCGCGGCCGTGAACCTTCCGGCGTTTCCCGCGATCCATGCTCGGGAGGGTACCACCCGGCCCTAGAATCGTCGCCTGGGACCATGCGCGAGTCACCCAACGGCAAGAGCCCCACCGTCGTCGAAGTCCGGCGCGGCGCCGCCGTCGAGTCGTGGCACCGCGGGTCGTGGGTCCTGGTCGACGCCGCCGGGACGGTGCTCGACGGGGCGGGGGACCTCGCAACGCCGGTCTTCGTGCGCAGCGCGGTCAAGTCGCTCCAGGCGCTTCCCCTCCTTGAGAGCGGCGCCGCCGAGCGCTTCGCGTTCGACGACGCCGACCTGGCGCTCGCGCTCGCCTCGCACAGCGGCGAGCCGTGCCACACCGAGCGCGTAGCGGCGATCCTCGAGCGCGTGGCGGCGATCCTCGAGCGCCTCGGCCTCGGCGTCGACAACCTGCGCTGCGGCGCGCACCCGCCCTTCGACGCGGAGACGCGCCGCGAACTCGAGGCGCGCGGCGAGGAGCCGACCGCCCTCCACAACAACTGCTCCGGCAAGCACGCCGGCTTCCTCGCGCTCGCGCTGCACCTCGGCGTGCCGGCGGAGCGCTACCTCGACCCGGAGAGCGCGGGCCAGAGCCTCGTGCGCGAAGCGCTCGGCGCGATGTGCGACCTCGACCCCGGCGGGTTGGAGACCGCGATCGACGGCTGCAGCGCGCCGACGTTTCGCGTCCCGCTTCCCAACCTCGCCACCGGGCTCGCCCGCCTGGCGACGCCGGACCGGCTCGACGCCGAGCGCGCGGCGTGCTGCCGCCGCCTGACCGAGGCGGCGCGCGCGCACCCGCACCTCATCGCCGGCAGCCACGGGCGCCTCTGCACGGCGCTCTCGCGCGCGACCGGCGGTCGGCTGTTCCCGAAGATCGGCGCCGAAGGCGTCTACGTCATCGGCGCCTGCGGCGCGGACCGCGGTCTGGCGGTCAAGATGGAGGACGGCGGCAAGCGCGGGCTGCACGCGCTCGTGATGGCGCTGGTCGAGCGGCTCGGGTGGGCGGACGAGGACGCGCTCGAACAACTGCACGAATGGCGCGACCCGACGCTGACGAACCATCGCGGCCTCGAGGTCGGAAGGCTGGAGGTGCGCCTCCCGTGAGCGCCGCTGACGAGCCGAAGCCGCTGCCGCCGCTCCCCGAGGACGCGCACAAGGGCCGCGCGGGGCGCGCCCTCTGCTTCGCGGGCAGCCGCACGATGCCCGGCGCCGCGATCCTGGTCGCGCGCGCGGCCCAACGCGCCGGCGCGGGGCTCGTCACCCTGGTCTGCCGCGACGCGAATCTGTTGAACGTCGTTCCGCCGGCGTCGCCGGAGACCGTGCTCGTAGCGCTCGACGACGACTGGCTCCTGGACGGTGCGGGCGATCTCGCGCGCTGGGTGGATCCGCGCGAGAGCCACGCGCGGCTCGCCGGTCCCGGGCTCGGTGACGACAAACGGACCGCGCGGCTCATCGGGAAGCTCCTCGCGAGCGAGTTCGCCGGTCCGCTCGTGCTCGACGCCGACGCGCTCAACGCGCTCGAAGAGCCCGAGGTGTTGCGCGACACCGCGGCCCGCGTCGTGATCACGCCGCACCCGGGCGAGGCGGCGCGCCTGGGCGTCCCCGTACCGGACGACGCCGACGGCCGCCGCAACGCGGCGCGCGCGCTCGCCGAGCGCACCGGCGCCGTCGTCTGTCTGAAGGGGAGCGGCACCGTCGTCACCGACGGGGAGCGGGAATGGGTGAACGCGACGGGCAACGCCGGGATGGCGACCGCCGGGAGCGGCGACGTGCTCGCCGGGATGCTCGTCGCCTATCTCGCGCGGCGCGTCGCCTCCGGCGATCCGACGGGCGATCCGTTCGAGACCGCGCGCCTCGCGGCACACGTGCACGGCCTCGCCGGCGACTACGCCGCCGCGCTGCTGGGCGCCGACGCGCTGGTCGCGTCCGACCTGATCGCGTTCCTGCCCCAGGCCCAGCGCCGCGCCGCCGGGGAGGAACCGCCGGCGGAGTCGTGATCGCCCTCGCGCTCGCGTGCCTCGTTCAGGCGCCGGCCGAGACGCTGGAACCCGTTCAGCGCGAGTGGGAGATTCGCCGCCGCGCGCTGCACCTCGAGGAATCGCGCGCCGAGCTCCTCTCCGATCTCGACGGACCCAACGGAGTGGAGTGGTCCGGTTGGCCGCGCCGCCACGCCGCCGCCGAGGCCCTGCGCCGCGGGATCCCCGTCGCCGACGACGCGCTCGGGAGTTGGATTCCCGACGCCCTGCTCCGCGGCGTCCGCGACGTGCACCCCAACGTACGCGCCACCGCGCTCGCCGCCCTCGCGCACCTCGGCGAAGCCGCCGAGCTCCCACCCGACGACGCCGAGCGGCTCGCCGTCGATTCCTTGCCGGCCGTGCGCGCGGCTCTCGCCGGGGCGCTCGCTCGCGTGCGCTGCTCGCGCGCGCTCGCGGTCTTGCGCGCGCTCGTCGACGACGCGGACCCCACCGTGGCCGAAACGGCGTGGAGCGCCTTCATCGTCCGCGCCGCCGGCGCGCCGGAGCTCGCCGAGCTCTTGCAGCGCGCCTATGCGGAGGAGCGTGACGACGAGCTGCTCGAAGCGCTGCGGCTCGTGCGCCGCGCGCCGTTCGCAAGACCTGCGCAAGAGGCCGCCACCGGCGGCGGCGCGGCGGGGTCACAATCCCAGGGTGGAGGGGGAGGTGGTGGGGTTCTGGGACTCCTCTCCGCC
>JANQEJ010000269.1 GCA_028278425.1 Planctomycetota bacterium
CACTTCCACGAGGCGGTGGTCAACCGGATCCTGAACGACCTGGTCGCGCTGATCGCGCCGCGCCGAATGACCGTCGAAGGCGAGTTTCTCGTCCGCGGAGGGATCAAGACGACGGTGGTGGCCCGGCATCCGTAAGCGATCCGGCGCCGAGGAAGCGGTCCACCGCCGCGAGCAGCTCCTCGCGCTTGAAGGGCTTGCCGACGAAGTCGTCCATGCCCGCCTCGAGACACGCTTCGCGGTCGCCGCGCATCGTGTTCGCCGTGAGCGCGACGATCGGAAGGTGCTTCCCCGTGCCCTCCTCGTCGGCGCGGATCCGTCGCGTGGCCTCGAAGCCGTCCATGTTCGGCATCTGGCAGTCCATCAGGACGAGGTCGAACGAGTCCTCGGCCAGGCGCGCGAGCGCCTCCTCGCCGTCCTCCGCGAACGCGTGCTCCCAGCCCGCCTTCTTCAGGATGAGCGAGACCATGCGCCGGTTGATCGGGTGGTCCTCCGCCACGAGGATGCGCTTGTCACGCCGTTCGCAGTCGCCGGTCGCGTCGCTGCGCGACGGGAGCGCGGGGGCGGGTTGCGCCGCGTCGGGCACGCGCTTCACGCGCGCCGTGAACCAGAAGGTGGAGCCGGCGCCGGGCTCGCTCTCGACGCCGCACGTGCCGCCCATCAGCTCCGCCAGGTTGCGTGTGATCGCGAGGCCCAGCCCGGTTCCGCCGAAGCGCCGCGTGGTGGTGCCGTCGACCTGGGAGAAGGGGTGGAACAGGCGCTCCTGGTCTTCGGCCGAGATGCCGATGCCGGTGTCGGTGACGGCGACGCGGAGCAAGAACCCGTCGGAGTCCTTCGCCACGACCTCCGCCCGGACGCGGATGCCTCCGCGCATCGTGAACTTGACCGCGTTGCTCGCGTAGTTCTGCAGGATCTGCCGCAGGCGGCTGACCGCACCGAGGCAGCGGTCGGGCACCGCCGGCGCCACGTCGAGATGGAGCTCGATCTCCTTGTTCCGAATGACGGGCTGGAGGGGCTCGAACGCGTGATCCAGGAGCGTCCGCAGACTGAACTCGACCTCCTCGAACTCGAGCTTGCCCGCCTCGATCTTGGAGAAGTCGAGGATGTCGTTGATGATCGACAGGAGGTCCTCGCCCGACCGCTTGGCCGTCGTGACGAACTCGCGCTGCTCGTCGGTGAGATCCGTCTCGAGCAGGAGCTCGTTGAAGCCGAGCACGCCGTTCAGGGGCGTGCGGATCTCGTGGCTCATCGTCGCCAGGAAGAGCGACTTGGCCTCGCTCGCGGCCTGCGCCGCGCGCGCCTTCTCGTTGGTCTCCGCCACCAGGGCCTCGATCCGGCGCGCCATGTCGTTGAAGTGCCGTCCGAGGTCGCCGATCTCGTCCTCGCCCGTCGGCTCGACCTTCGCGGCGAGGTCGCCGTGCGCCAGGTCGTCCGCCGCGCGGCTGAGGGCCTGAATCGGACGGCCGATCCGCTTCGCGAGCCGTTCGCAGGCGAGCAGCGCGAGCAGGGCGAAACCGAGGCCGAGCAACGTGATGTTGTGTTTCGCCGCGGCGAACGGGCGGACGACGTCGTTGAGCGGGCGCGAGAGGACGAGGACGGTCTCGTCGTCGAGCCGGACCGCGGTCGCGAGGATCTCGAGGTTCTCGATCTCCAGGCGCACGTTCTCCCGCGCGCCGTTGAGCTCCTGCTCGATGAGCGGCGAGAGCGACGACCCTGCCGCGAGCGACGGTGGAAGCTCGTCCTCCCACGACGCGGTCAGAACGGCGCCGTCGTGGAGGACCGTCACGTCGTGGCCGGTGATGTGCCGCAGGTCGGCGGCCGCCTCCTCGTCCACCGGGTAGCCGAGGCAGACGAAGCCGAGCACCTCGCCCTCGATCGTCGCCGCGGCGGCGGAAACGAGATAGAACGCGTCGCCGTCGGACCAGAAGCCCGTGTACGGCCGGCCCACGAGCACGGCCGCGACGCCGGGGCGCTCCAGGAGGCTCGCGCCGTACTCCCCGCGGTCCAGCGAGTGGTACAGGAGGTTTCCGCGGGCGTCGCCGAAGACGAGCAGCGGCGCGCCCGCCACCTCCTTCATCGAGTCGGCCGTGAACGCGAACGACTCCTCGTCGATCTCCGGCGTGTTCAGCAGCGCGCGAAGCTGGGGGACCTGCGCCATGGAGCGCGCCTTTTCGCCCAGGAGCCCGCCGCGGATCGCGGCGAAACGGTGGTATGCCGCCTCGCCGCGCGCCAGCACGCTGGAAAGCTCGCGGTCCAGGAAGCGCTCGACCAGCCGGTCCATCACGAACGACGTCACGACGACGAAGCCGAGGATCACGGCCATCGTCCCGACGAAGATCCGGTGCCGGATGGACAGGCGCTGCATCTTGGCGACTAGTACTTGTCCGGATAGGGCTTTCCGAACTTGTTCTTGTGCGGAAGCACGCGCCGGGTCTCCTCCAGCTCGAGCTCGACCGTTCTCCACGCCTCCTCGCGCAACTCGACCGGCATCTCGGCCGCCGCGCCGCGGTCGTTCCAGGCGCGGAGCTTGTATTCGCCGTCGGGCACGCCGGTGATCGCGAACCCGCCGCTCTCGTCCGTCAGGGCGAACCAGGGGTTGCCGAGCACGACGATGCTCGACAGCATCTCCGCGTGGATGTTGCAGTAGAGCTTGACCAGCCCCGTGTCGGTCATCGTGACGCTCCGCGAGTCCCCCGGCTTGTACGTGCCGAGGTCGAAGGGCTTCGTCTTCGACACCGAGAACGCGTTGTGGAAGATCGAGTCGTCGTTGGGGAAGTCGACCGTCGTCCCGCGCACGACCGGAAGCACCCGCGGGTGGAAGCGGCGGTCGTGCTGGCTGACCTTCGGGTTGCGGCGGCGGTGCGTCCACTTCGCGTCGCCGCCGGTTGATTCCAGGAAGAGCAGCACCCAGCTCCGGTCGTCGAGCGCGTCGCCGTCCGCGTCGGTCAGCGCGATCCGCCCGCTGACCGTGTTGCCGCGGGCGGGGAAGTGTCCGCGCGCGGAGTCGTACGCACGGAACCGCTGGTGACAGCTCACGCAGGTTCCGCGCAGCTCGGCGAAGGCCTGCTCCGCGCCGTCGAGGTTCGCCTCGGCCGCGAGAGCGCCGATCTCGTCGAGGAGCACCGGGACCCGTTTCGCGCTGCGCCCGAGCTCGTCCGGGGAGCTCGTGCCGGCGGGCGGCGCGAGGCGCGGCAGCTCCGCGGCGGCGCGGGACATCGACGCGGCCGCGGTCCGGACGCCGGCGGCGTCGGCTTCCGCCAGCTCGGCCTCGAGCTCGTTGAAGCCCGACGCCAGCTCCTGCATCACGGTCGACCACGCCGGCGGCGCGTCGCCGCCGGCCCCTCCCGCGGTCGCCAGGGCGGCGACCGCGACGCCGGCGAGCGCCGCCCGCAGGGAGCGGTGACGCGCGCGTCGCCTAGAAGCTGACGACGATCTGGAAAGCGACGTAGAGCCGGTCATCGTTGCGGGCATCCAACGGGGAGACGTCGATCAGCTCGAAGCGGTCCTTGCCCACCTCGGCTTTGAGAATCGTGAACGGGTTGGGGGTCCACCCAAGGCCGACGGAGAGTCGCTGCAGCCGGCTCGCGTCGAAGCCGAGCCCGCGGCCGAAGGCCGTGATCTTGCCGTCGAGCAGATAGCCTTCGTCGTCGTCGTAGGTGCCGTACTCGCTGTACCGCGCGGTCGCGAAGAGCTCGTCGGTCAGCCGGTACGCCGGCTCGACCATGAACCACGTCAGGTCGCGGTCGAAGGCGTCGACGTCGTCGTCGAGCTCGGCGTGGCCGTAGGTCAGCGCCACGCTGGTCCGCTCGGTCGGCTCCGCGATCGCGTCCGCCTGGTAGAGGATCGTATCCACCGCGTCGCTGGGCGACGCGCCGAGGGTCGAGCCGAAGCCGCCGCCGCCGACGGGGAAGAGCGGCTGGCCGGACATGCGGATGCCCGACGCGCCCGTGTCGCCGGTGACGAGCCCGCTCGCGCTCAGGTAGAGGCGGTCGCTCGGATCGCCCGCGAGCTTCAGCGCGAAGGCCTTGCCCGGCTGGTCGTCCATGCTGCGCGCGGCGTTGCCGTTCATCGCGGCGAGCGTCCAGTCGACGCCCTTCGCGGCGCCGTAGACGAGGACGCCTTCGTCCTTGCCGTAGGGCTGCGCCGCCGAGTGCAGGATCAGCGGGTTCTTGTTCGGATCCCACCAGAGGTACTCCTCGCCGAACGGGACGTCGAAGCGTCCGATCTTCATCCCGATGCCCTTGCCGTCCTCGCTGCCAAAGGGGTTTCGCAGGCGGGCGTAGACCTCGCCGGTGATCGGCGCGCCGTCGTAGTCGTAGAAGAACGACGTCAGCCAGAACTCGGTGAAGAACGAGACGTTCTCCCAGATCTCGGCGTCGATGTGGATCTCGGCCGAGTCGATGAAGAACGAGCCGTCCGGTTGGGTTCCGACACTGCCGGAGTCCAGGTACCCGGCTGCGCCGAAGCCGCTGAGCGTGATGCGGTCGTACCACGCGCGGGCTCCGACGTCGTCCGACAGGAGGTCGCCGAGCGACAGGTGCTCGTCGTCCGAGAGGTCGATGTATCCCGAGTCCGGTGGCTCTTCCGCCCGATCGCGAGCGACGGTGGCTTCGAGCTCGGCGAGGCGCTCGCGCAGCGCCTCGATCTCGGAGAGGAGGGTCTCAACGTCGATGGCCGTCTCTTCGTCGTCTCCGTCGCGGGGCGCGACGGTGGGAACGCTCAGAAGAGCTGCGGCAACCCAAGGGGATAGGTATTGCATTGGGGGCCGACCCTGGGCTGAGGGTCGACCCTTGGTTCGTCGCCCCGGCGGCCCTTCCTTGAGGAGCCGCTTCTCCCTTTAACGGGACTCGCGCCCCTGACCCCCTCAGCGGCCTCTCCTAGGCCCTCAGGGCGGCCGCGAGCTCTCCCAGGAGCGGGTCGAACCGCTCCCCGATCCCCCGGTGGCCGCCGGGGTGTTCCTCGTGGTGGTGGGGGACGCCGAGCTCGTTCAGCCTGGCGGAGAGCCGCCGCAGACCCCACTGGAGGTGGAACTCGTCGGCCAGCCCGCACTCGAGGTGCAGGAGCGAGAGGCCCTTCAGCGCCGCGGCGTGATCCGCCACGGCGTGAAGCGGATCGAACTCGAGCCAGCGCGCCCAGACGTCCTCCCGCCGCGCGCCCGTGGCGAGGTCGAAGGGCAGGTCGAAGCCGAGCTCGCTCGCGGGATTCGGCGAGTAGCAGGCGGCCATCGCGAGGACCGAGATGACCGCGTGTCGGTCGCCCGAGAGGTCGGGCGCGGCGCGGAACTCCGCTAGGAAGCGCGCCGGATCCATGTCGTACGGCACGAGGCCGCGCAGGCAGGCGTAGAACTCGCCGGGGAACATGACGTCCCACGCCACGTCCCCGGAGATCGACCCGCACGCGGCGAAGAGCCCCGGGCGCCGCATGCAGAGGTGCAGCGCGCCGAAGCCGCCCGACGAGAAGCCGACGACGCCCGTCGCGCGCGCGCCGTAGCGCTCCCCGACGAGCGGGACGAGCTCGTCGGCGACGTGGTCCTCGTACCGGCCGACGGCGGTCGAGTTCACGTACTGGCTCCCGCCGAGCGCGGTGAAGCAGTCGGGCAGCGCGAGGATCGCCGGCGCCGCCTCGCCCGCGGCCACCGCGCGGTCGTAGCGCCACACGACGCCGCGCTTCCACGGGTGCGTCTCGAGGTAGCCCTGCCCGCGCCCGGTGTAGGCGGCGAGCACGAAGAGGGCCGGCAGGCCGCCCGGCTCCGCGCCCGGCGGCACGTAGACCGGCAGCTCGCGCACGTGCGGGTCGCCGAGCGGGTTCTCGCGCAGCGCCTCGCTCTCGACGCGCACCATGTCGACGCGGCCGCGGAACGCGAGCGGGTCGTGCGGCCGGGTTTCGCTCAACGCGTCGATCCGTAGGGGACCCGCGGCGGTAGGTCGTACTCCTCGCGCAGCTCGGCGAAGCCGCGCTTGACCTTCTCGTAGATGAGCCGGCAGCGCTCGTCGTAGTGCGCGAAGGCCGACTTCATGCCGTTCATCGACACCAGCTCGAGGTCGTCGAGCGTGCACCCGAAGGTCTCGACCGCGAGCTCGTATTCGTGCGACATCGACGTGCGGCTCATCAGCCGGTTGTCGGTGTTCAGCGTCACGCGGAAGCCGAGCTCGAGGAAGCGCGGGAACGGGTGCTCCTTCAACGACGGCGTCGCGCCGGTGTCGACGTTCGACGAGAGGCAGAGCTCGAGCGGGATCCGGTGATCGAGCACGTACTGGGCCAGCGAGCCGACCTTGACCACCTTGCCGTCGTAGATCACGAGATCCTCGACCAGGCGGGTCCCGTGCCCGATGCGGTTCGCGCCGCAGTACTGGATTGCCTGCCAGATGCTCTCCGGGCCGAAGCTCTCGCCGGCGTGCAGCGTGGTCGAGAAGTTCATGCGCTGCGCGAGCTGGAACGCGCGCACGTGCTCCTTCGCCGGATGCCCCGCCTCCTCGCCGGCGAGGTCGAAGGCCACGCAGCCCTGCTCGCGGTACGCGAGCGCGAGCTCCACCAGCTTGATCGAGAGGTCGGGCGACTCGTTGCGCATCGCGCAGACGATCAGGCCGGTGCGCACGTCGAAGTCGCGCTCGCCCTTCCGGAGCCCGCGCAGGACGGCGAGCATCACCGCGTCGAGCCCGAGCCCGCCGGAGGTGTGGAAGTGCGGCGCGAAGCGCACCTCGGCGTAGACGACGCGGTCTTTGGCCATGTCCTCGACGAACTCGTAGGCCACGCGCTCGAGCGCGTCGGCGGTCTGGAGCACAGCGATGGTGTGCTTGAAGCCGTCCAGGTACTGCGCGAGGTTCCCCCTGGCCGCTCCGCGGTTGAACCACGCGCCCAGCGCTTTGGCGTCGCCGTCGGGCAGACCCTCGTAGCCGGCCTCCGCGGCGAGCTCGAGCACGGTCTGCGGCCGCAGGCCGCCGTCCAGGTGTTCGTGCAGGAGGACCTTGGGGAGCCGCTCGATCAGCTCGCGGGACGGGCTCTGGATCGTCTCGGGCATGAAGCCAATCTAGCCCCAACGCGTGCGGGGTTCACGGCTGAGGGCGATCGGGTAGAGTCTGGGAGCGGGTTCCCCCCCGCGAATCCCCCTCGTTCGCGTCGCCGCACCATGAAAATCGTTCTGTATCAGCCCCAGCAGACCAACAAGGTCAAGTACGGGCAGTCCAACCTGGACCTGATCCCGCTGGAGATGATGCACATCGCGGCGCTCCCGAAGCGGGACGGGCACGAAGTCGTGATCGTCGACGGGAGCCTCTACGACCAGGAGGAGGCCCACAACCGCGTGCTGCAGGAGCTCGAAGGAGCGAAGGTCTTCGGGACGACGGGCATTCTCGGCTGGATGGTGTCCGACGCCTACACCTGCGGCGAGAAGGTGAAGGCCCGCTTCCCCGATGTCGCGCGCTTCGCCGGAGGGTGGTTCGCGAGCGTGATGCCGGAGCTCTACCTCCGCGCCGGCGTCTTCACCGCGGTCTGCAAGGGCCAGGGCGAGCTCGCCTTTCACGAGATGGTGCAGGCGATCGAGTCCGGCGCCGACCTGGAAGGTATCCCCGGCCTCGCGCTCTGGCGCGACGGCGAGGTCTTCCACACCGAGCACCGCCCCGTCGTCGGCTTCGACGAGCTCCCCGACCCGGCCTGGGACCTGATCGACTTCACGCCCTACCGCGAGGGGCAGATGAGCGCGGACTCGGTCAACCACCACGTACGCATGCCCGGGCCGCCGTGGATCGGCCGGCGCAAACCGTACGTCGGGTTCACCTACTTCTCGTCCTTCGGCTGCCCCGAGCCGTGCACCTTCTGCTGCAGCCCGGAGGTGACCTTCCGCCGCTGGAAGGCGAAGCCCGCCGAGAAGATCCTCGACGACTTCGAGATGCTGATGGACCGCTGGGGTCCGGTCGACGTCGTCCGCTTTCACGACGCGAACTTCGGCGTCGCGCAGAAGCGCACGCGCGCGTTCGCCGAAGGGCTTCTGAACCGCGGCATCCGGATCGGGTGGAACGCCTTTATCGAGACGTATTCGGTCTGCCACTACGACGAGGCGACGCTCGACGCCTGCGCCGCGAGCGGCTACTACGTCGCCGAAGTCGGCGCCGAAACCGGTCACCCCGAGACGATGAAGCGCGTCGGCAAGCCCATCAAGGGCGACGAGAACTACGAGGCGGCCGCGCGGCTCCACGACCGCGACATCCGCGCCTCGATCACCTACATCATCGGGTTTCCGAACGAGCCGGAGGAGTCGATGGTCGCCACCATCGACCAGGCGCGCCGCGTGCAGCTCCGCTGCCCCAAGTCGTCGACGCACGTCCTGCCCTTCCGCCCGATCCCGGGGACGTCGATGTACCGCGAGGCGCTCGAGCTCGGCTTCAAGCCGCCCCAGGACGTGCACGCATGGGGCGACATCGGCGAGTACCACCTAGACCAGACCTGGAACGTGATCCCGGAGCGCATCCTCCGCATGCGCGCGCTCCACAACCACTACACGAGCCTCTACAAGGGCATCGTCCGGGAGCGCCGCGGGCTGTTCGAGAAGCTCGCCGAATGGCGCCTCCGGAGGGACAACTTCACCTTCCCGGTCGACGCGCCGCTCTTCATGCTCGTGCACAAGCTGGAGCAGAAGCTCCTCGGCGGCCGCGAGAACAAGCGCGATCTGGTCGAGCAAGCGCTGGGGTAGCGCGAAGACCGCGCCCGGGAAGAGTCGGCGCGGCCGGCGCGAGCGCTCGCTAGAATCCGCGCCCCATGACGACCCGCGTCCGCTTCGCTCCGAGCCCCACGGGCTCCCTCCACATCGGCGGCGCGCGCACCGCGCTCTTCAACTGGGCCTTCGCGCGCCACACCGGCGGCAGGTTCGTCCTGCGCGTCGAGGACACCGATCCCGAGCGCTCGAAGCCCGAGCACGAGACCGCGATCCTCGAGGGGCTGCGCTGGCTGGGCCTCGACTGGGACGAGGGACCGGACGTGGGCGGGCCGTTCGGCCCGTACCGCCAGAGCGAGCGCTTCGACCGCTACCGCGACGTCGCCGCCTCCCTCGCGGCTCACTCCTACCGCTGCTACTGCTCGGCCGAGCGCCTGACCGAGCTCCGCGAGGCCCAGAAGGCCGCCGGCGAGACGCCGCGGTACGACGGCCGCTGCCGCGACCTCGCCGCCGCCGAGGGCGACTCCCACGTGCTGCGCTTCCGCGTGCCGGAGGGCGAGACGAGCCTCGACGACCTCATCCGCGGACGGGTGACCTTCTCCAACGCCGAGGTCGACGACTGGATCATGGTCCGCGCCGACGGCTCGCCGACCTACAACTTCGTCGTCGTGTGCGACGACTCCGCGATGGAGATCACGCACGTCCTGCGCGGCGAGGAGCACCTGACCAACACGCCGAAGCAGGTCCTGCTCTACCGCGCGCTCGGCATCGAGCCGCCGGCCTTTGCGCACTTCCCGCTGATGCTCGGGAAGGACAAGAAGAAGCTCTCGAAGCGCACGGGCGACACCGCGCTCCAGGACTACCGCGACAAGGGCTTCCCGCCCGAGGCCGTGGTCAACTTCCTCGCGCTCCAGGGCTGGGCGCTGGACGACAAGACCGACGTCTTTTCCACGGAGGAGCTCGTGCGGAACTTTGACGTCGGCGGCGTGAGCAAGGCCGGCGCGGTCTTCGACCCCGACAAGTTCCTCTGGATGGCGGGGGAGTACGTCCGGGCCGACGACGTCGAGCGCCTGGCCGACCGCTGCGCGCCCCACCTCGTCGCCGCCGGCCGCGCGACCGCCGACGAGCTCGCCGCGGGAGGCGCGCGCCGGGAGTGGTACCTGAACGCCGTCCGGCTCGTGCAGGAGCGCATCTCGCTGTACTCCGAGCTCCCGGGGAAGCTCGCCTGGGTCTTCGCCCCCGACGACGAGGTCGCCTACGACGAGAAGGCGGTCGCCAACGCGAGGAAGCACGACGGCGCGGTCCTGGCGGACTACCTCGACTGGCTGCGCCCGCGCTTGGCCGGCGGCGTCGACGCGGCCGCGCTCCGCGACGCGACGCGCGCCTGGGTGAAGGAGCGCGGGCTCAAGTTCCCCGCGCTCTTCCAGCCGCTCCGCTGCGCGCTCACCGGCGAGGCGGGGGGGCCGGACCTCTTCGACGCGATGGCGCTCCTGGGAGCGGACGGTTCGCTCGCGCGGATCGAGCGCGGCATCGTCCGCCTCGGCGGCGAAGCCTCGGGCTAGCCGCTGCTCGCCGCGAAGCCGACGAACACGAAGAAGAAGAGCATCCAGAGGAAGCCGAGCACCAGGCCCGTCACGTTCAAGATGACCGAGATGATGGCGCAGATCTTTCCCGCCTGCGTCAGCCCGCGGCCCTCCGGGTCCATCAACCCCTGATCCATGAGCTGCAGGTCTTCGTTGGCCCAGAGCCAGGCGAAGATGCCGCAGATGACGCAGACCATCAGGCTGAGGATGCCGAGGACGAGAATGGCGACGCCGCGGTGAGGCTTGAGCTCTGTCTCCAAGGGGACTTCCTCCGCTCGGTACGTGGGTGCCGGACCCCGGCGACGCGCCTGGCCGACACGGTGCCCAGAGCATCGCTTTCTCGTCCCCCTTTGGGAAGGCGGCGGGGAGTTCTTTGCGCGCCGTCCGCGAGGACGGGTGCCGGCCTAGTGTTCTGATTCAGGACACTAGCCGCCGGCGAGCACGAGGAACATGAACATCAGGATCCCGAGCCCGAACCCGATCACGTTCAGGATCACCGACACCATCCCGCAGATCTTGCCGGCCTGGGTCAGGCCGCGTCCCTCGGGGTCCATCATCCCCCGGTCCATCGCCTCCATGTCCGCGTTGCCCATCACCCAGGCAGCGATGCCGAAGAGGAAGCAAACGCAGAGGCCCAGGATGCCGAAGACGAGGATCAGGACGCCGCGGTGGGGCTGAAGCTGTTGTTCCAAGGCTAGCTCCTTCTCGAAGGGCTGAGGGTTCCCAAGACCCTGCCGAAGCGAGGCCCCGATTCCAATTCAGAGCTTGGTCTTCTCGTTGCGCTTCGCGAACTCCTTGAACCCGGCCTCGCGGCCCTCGGCGAAGATCTCGGCCGCCTCCTCGTAGGCCTCGCGGTCCTTCTTCGAGAGCTTGACGGACTTGTCCTTCGCCCACCCCTCCATCGCCTTGGAGACCTGGGGGACGCGGTAGTGCACGAAGCCGGTGGTCAGGAGCTCGAGCCCCGCCGCGAAGGCCTTCTTGGGGTCGGAGTCCTTCTTCTTCCGGTAGTCCCCGTAGGCCTTCCCGCTGCTCTTCCAGAGGCCCTCGACGGCCTTCTTGTGCTCCTTGAGGAAGGCCGCGTGCACCGGGACGCCGTCGAATTCCTCGAGGAAGCGGATCAGGCAGCCGACCCACGGGCCCTTGGAGAGCTCGCTCAGCTTGCCCTTCTTGCCGAGCGACTTCTCGATCGCGGCGACGTGGCCCGCCGCCAGCTCGTCGACGGCCGCGGCGACCTTCGCGCCGCGCTTCTTCTGCTTGTCGGTGGCGCCCTCCATGGTGGCGAGCCGGTTCGCCACCGCCCACAGGCCCGACCAGTTCGCGCCCATCTTGAGCTTGGGCTGCGCGAGGACCTCGAGGCACGCGGCGACGCGCTCGGGGTCGGTCGACGTCATGCCTTCGCACCACGAGAGGACGCTCTCCGCCTGGAAGTGGTGCGGGGCGTGCGGCCAGTCGAAGAGCGTGCGCAGGTTGGCGAGGGGGTACTTGGCGTCGCGGTAAGCGCGCAGGGTGTCCCAGCTCTGGCCGTAGGGGACGTTGGCGTCGTCGGTGCCGTGGAGGAGGCCGATCGCCTGGTGGTGGCCCTTCTTGGCGAGCTGCGTCTGGCCCCACATGCCGCTCGCATGGCCGCAGACGCCGTCGACGTCCTCGGGATAGAGGCCGGCGTAGTAGAAGACGAAGAACGAGCCCTGGCTGTGGCCGTAGAGGAAGGTCTGGCGGACGTTCCAGATCGTCTTGAGCTCCTCGATCAGCGCGCGCAGGCGCTTCGCGTCCTTGGCGTTGCCGAGGAACTCGTTGGTCCCCATGTGCTCGACGAGCGTCGTGCCGTCGGGCGAGACGACGACGTCGTCGGCGCGGAACTCGCCGGCTGGGTGGTTCCAGAAGGTCCAGCGGTGGTCGAGCCCGTTGCCGTGGAGCACGAGGGTGAGGTTGGCGCCCTCGTCGGGGTCGTAGTCCTTGGGGACGTGGAACTCGTAGGGGAGGCCGTCCTCGGCCTTCCACTGGTAGACCTTGCCGGGTTTGGCCTCCCGCGGGTCCTTCTCGGGATTGTCGTCGACGAGGGGGAGGACGGCGAGGAGGGCGAGGGCGATCACGGGGGGATTCTAGCGGGTGGATCCGAATTCCACTCCATGAGTCGTCGGGCCCGCCGTGGTCCGGCCAAGCACATGGACCGTTCCGGCACCATGAAGCTGTAAGCGATGAGCGGTTCCGGCGCGGCCGAAGCGCGAGACTCCTACCTCGGCGCCTGCGGCGCCGAAGTGTGCGTCATGCGAAGAAGGACCACGGCCGGTTGCCGCGACCCAGTGGAGTCTCACCGTCCGACCCATGGGAGCGAACGGTCTGCCTCCACCTCGTGAGGTTCCCACACCGAGGATGTCCCACTCCGCTCGCTCACGCTCCCTCCGCGGGACGTCACCAAGGAAGAGTCGATCGACCGCCGCCTGCGGCGGCTGACGGACATACTCGCCTTCGGCTCGCGGTCCTCACGCGTCAAAGCGGCCCGAGGACGGGCCAC
>JANQEJ010000076.1 GCA_028278425.1 Planctomycetota bacterium
GCCTCCGGTCGCGGCCTTCGGCGGTCGGGTGGGCTGGGCGGCCTCGTCGGCGCGGACGGGAGCCGGGAGCAGCTCGTCCACCAGCCGCGTCGTCTCCGCGATGCGCTTGCGGCGGTTCGCCAGCACGCGCTTCTTCATGTCATGGACCAGGAGCACGCGCCCGTCCTCGTTCAGGTCGAGCCGGTAGCCGCGCTCGACCGCCCAGGCTCCCCAGGTTTCCACCGCCGCCCGCGCGCCGTCGGACAACTCCTCGGGCAAGACCGCCAGCTCGTGTTGTTCTCCGCGCCACGTCAGTGGCGCCTTGCCCTTTCGCTGCGCGACCGCCGGCGCAGCGGTCAGCACGACCGCAGCGAGTGCGAGCCAAGGCTGCGTGTGGACGTACCGGTTCCGCATCGGATTCTCTCCTTCCGCTTCCTGCTCTCTCGTGTGTGGACCGCGCGGGCCCCCTGCGTCGTGCGGCCTACGGTGCGGAGGCCGCGGCTCTTGGGCGGCGACCCTGCCTTTCCACACCGGCCCGCTGCGAGTACCGCACAAGGACCGATTCGGGATCGTTCTTCTTCCCCGAACCGCTGCGTTTCTTCACGGCGCGCCCGGTGGGCCACCTAGAATCCCCGCCCATGAACGCTCGGTTCCTCATTCCCGCTCTCCTCTTTTCCTCTCTCCCGGTCCTCGCGGCTCCTTCGGGCGAACCGGAGGCGCCCGCCGAACCGAACGCTCGCGCCGCTCAGGAGGAGACCGTCGTTCGAAGTTGGCTCGTCGTCGAGCGCGTCGACGGCCGGGGCCGGCGTCCCTTCCGGCCGGACGCGGTGTTTCACCGGCACGTCTTCGAGAACGGCGCGGCGCCGCCGGCGGCGGGCGAGACCATCGCCGGCGAGAACGGGGAATTCGAATGGTCGGAGCGCGAGGCCGACGAGAACGGCTGGGTCGGGGGGAGGCTCGGCTACGCCTTCGCGCGCGTCGAGAGCGAGCGGGAGCGGGTCGTGATCGCCCGGCTCCGCGGCGCCTCGACCCTGCTGGTCAACGGTGAGGCCTACGTGGGGGACCACTACAACCACGGCTGGGGAGGCGTTCCCGTACGGCTGCGCGCGGGCGAGAACCTCCTCTACGTCAACGGGATGCGCGGGCGCTTCAAGCTGGCGTTGGTCGAGCCGGAGAACCGGCTCGTGCTGGGGACCTGGAACGTGACGCGGCCGGACCTGCGCGCGGGCGAGGCGCCGGGGGGCGAGCTCGGCTTCCTCGTCATGAACGCCTCGCTCGAGGGGGTGGAGAGCCTGACGGTCCGCGTCGCCGGTTCACCTCTCTTCGTCGGGTCGAGCGTCGACGCGGAGGGCTTGCCGCCCCTGGGTGTCCGCTCGGTCGCCGTGCGACTGGAGCCGGCGAGCGACAACGCGGTCGTCGAGGACGAGGGGGCCCTCGCCTTCACCCTCACGCTGTCCGGTCATCCCGACGAGGAGCCGGTGGAGCACGCGCTCGAGCTCGACGTCGTGCGCGAGGGCGGCGTGGCGCGGCGGACCTTCCGCTCGCGCGTCGACGGGAGCGTGCAGTACTACGCGGTGCTCCCGCCCGCGGGCGAAAGGGAAGAGGACGCGGCGACGGGCCTCGTCCTCAGCGCGCACGGCGCCGGCGTCCACGCGAAGAACCAGGCGGGCTCGTACGCGGCCAAGCCCGACTTCTGGATCGTGGCGCCGACCAACCGGCGCAGCTTCGGGTTCGACTGGCAGGACTGGGGCCGGATCGACGCGTACGAGGTGCTGGCGGACGCGCTCGCGCGGACCGGCGTCGACCGGTCGCGCGTCTACGTCACCGGACACTCGATGGGGGGGCACGGCGCGTGGCACCTCGCCGCGAACGACCCCGACGGGTTCGCCGCGGTCGCGCCGAGCGCCGGCTGGCAGAGCTTCGACACGTACGGCGGGCGCCCCGAGGGCGAGCTCAGGGAGTTGTGGCACGCCGCCGACCGCGCGTCGCGCACGGTCGATCTGCTCTCCAATCTCGTGCAGATGCCCACCTACATCCTGCACGGGGGCGGCGACACGAACGTGCCGGCGAAAGAAGCGCTCAGGATGTTCGACCTCCTGCGGGAAGCCGGCGGCAGACCCACGCTGCACGTGCACGCCGGAGCGGGGCACTGGTGGAGCGACGGCATCGGCCCGAAGGTGGACTGTCTGGATTGGCCCGGGATCTTCACGCTCTTTCGTCGGAACGCGATTCCCGCGCTGCCCGAGTCGCTCGACTTCACGACGGTCGACCCCGTCGTCGATGCCGAGCACCACTGGGTGCGCGTACTCCAGCCGACGAAGTACGGCGAGCTGTCGCGCGTCAAGGCGAGCTGGAACCGCGAGGAGAACCGGGTCGAGCTCGACACGGAGAACGTGCGGCGTCTCCAGCTCAGCGGAGAGCCGTCGCGCGCCGGCGCCTTCGTTCTCGACGGCGCGGAGCTCGCGGGCGGGCCGGCCGACTTCGCGCGCGTCGACGGCGCCTGGACACGGTCGGCGCCGCCCGGGCCGGAGGAGAAGAGCCCCGCGCGCGGCGGTCCGCTCAAGCGGGGCTTCGACCGCGACTTCGTGCTCGTCGTGCCGACGGCGGGGAGCGCCGCCGAGAACGCGGCGGCGCTGGCGCGCGCGAACTACGACGCCGGCGTGTGGTGGTACCGCGCGAACGGCGACGCGTCGATCGTCACCGACGCGGACTTCCTCGCGCGGAGCGTCGAGTTCCGCGGGCGCAACGCGATCGCGTACGGCAACGCCGACACGAACGCGGCCTGGGACCGGATCTTCGACGCCGGCTGCCCGGTGCGCGTGACGCGCGGAGCCGTCGCGCTGGGCGGGAGGAGCTTCGAGGGCGACTCCCCCGGCGCCCTGTTCGTGCGGCCCAGGCGCGACGACCCCGACGCGCTCGCCGTCGGCCTCGCGTCGAGCGGTCCGCGCGGCGACCGGCTCGCGCCGACGCTCGCGCTGTTCGTCTCCGGCGTCGGGTATCCCGATTACTGCGTCTTCGGCCCCGGCGTCCTGACCGCGGGCGACGGCGGCGTCCTGGCGGCCGGCTTCTTCGACCACGCGTGGCGGTTGGAGGAAGCCGGCGCCGGAGGCCGCTGACGGATCGCTACGCGCTCTCCTGGAAGAGGTGCACGTCGCGCTGCGGGTAGGGGATGCTGATCCCCTTGGCGTCGAACTGGAGCTTCACCTCTTCGTGCAGGTCGAAGAAGACGCCCCAGTAGTCGGCGCTCTTGACCCACGGGCGGCAGACGAAGTTGACGCTGTTGTCCGCGAGCTCGGAGACCGCGATCGTCACCGCCGGGTCCTCGAGGATGCGGTCGTCGGCCTTGCAGATGGCCTCGAGCGTCTCCTTGGCGAGCTTGATGTCGTCGCCGTAGCCGATGCCGAACACGCAGTCCACGCGGCGGGTGTCCTTGGCCGAGTAGTTCGTGATCGTCCCGCCGGTGATGGCGCCGTTCGGGATGATGAGCTCCTTGTTGTCGCCGGTCCGCATCTTGGTCGCGAAGATGCCGACCTCCTCGATCACGCCGGTGCCTCCGCCCGTCTCGACGAAGTCGCCGACCTTGAACGGCCGGAAGATGATCAGCATCACGCCGGACGCGAAGTGGTTCAGGGTGCCCTGCAGCGCGAAGCCCAAGGCCAGGGTCGCGGCGCCGACGATCGCGACGAACGACGTTGTGCTCACGCCGAGCTGTCCGAGCGCCGAGATGATGACCAGCGTCAGCAGGACGACGTAGAGCATGCTGCCGAGGAACTTGACGAGCGTCTCGTCGAGGTCCCTCTTGACCATCACCTTGCGGACGAGGTTCGTGATGAGCTTCGCGACCCAGCGACCGATGAGGAAGACGAGAAGAGCGGCGACCACCTTGGGGGCCCAGGCGATGGCCATGTCGGTGATCTTGTCGACCCAGGTGGGGTCGGAGTCTTGAAGAAACGAGAGCATGGGGATTCTCCTGGGAGAAGGGGCGTAGGGCTCCCGAGGAGCCCGATGGACACGAGACTGCTTCCGGAGTGAACGGAGGGCTTAGAAGGCCCAGGAAATGCCGAGGATGAGCTTCTGGTCGATCCTGTCTGCGCCGACCGCCGGTGATCGGTCGTACTCGAGGATGTGTTGGAGCCTTAGAGACATCGCCTCGGTCATGCTCACAGACATCGTGGTGTCGATCATGCCGTACAGGCCGCGCCATTCCTTGAGGCTCGGAAAGACCTGCGTCGACTGCTCGAAGCGCGTGGTCTCGCTGTATTGGTATCCGGCGTTGTAAGCAAGCCGCGCGGCGATGTACTCGTCTGGCCCGATGGCGTCGCGGGTGTCGGGGGGGATAGGGTTGGAGATGTCTTCGTTGTCCTCGTGGACGGCGCTCAAGCCGGCTTCGCCGTTGAGCGAGAATTCCTCCGTATCGCGAAACTGATAACCGGCTCCCGCCCCGAGGATGGCTCGGAACTGCAGTCCAGCGATGTCATCCTTGTCGCCGCTCAGATTGAAGTAGTAGTAGGTCTTGTCGTCGGCGAAGAGGTCGTACTGCACCTTGCCGCCGTACTCGCGCTGGGTGACATCGGTGGTGCCCAGGTCGTCCTCCTGCTCGCTGAAAAACCAGTAGAGACTTGCGGTCCAGCGGTCTTCGTCGGTCTTGCGCTCGGCATCCAGGCTTGACGAGAGTGTCAGGGTCTCCGAATTGCCGGTGGTCAATGTGGCGCCCACGTTGACCGAGCCGGTCCACTCTGGAGCTTCGGCATCCTGAATGCGAGGGCCCCAGACGATGGGACTCTCCGGCACGGCGAAGTCAGTATTCGGAGACGACGATCCGGCTGCCAACGCGCCTGCGAGCAGACTGGTTAAGAACATACTTCTCCTCTTGGGAAGGGCGCGATCGTTCCTCCGGTGATCGCTGTGAGGGGGCTGCGGAGAGGCAGAGGGCGGGGATGTTAGGAACGGCCCCGGGATTCCCCCAAGCAAAAAGTCCGGTTAGCGGACCTCTTCGCTCACGATCTCGCCGTCGATCACAACCCCGACACAATGTGACGTGTATTCGAGCGGATCGCCGTCGTAGAGCGCGAGGTCCGCGTCCTTGCCGGGGACGAGCGAGCCCACCCGCCCGTCGATGCCGAGCAACCGCGCGGCGTCGATCGTGATCAGCGACAGGGCCTCGTCGAAGGAGAGCCCATGGGCGGCCGCGATCGCCGCCTCGAAAAGGACCACGCGCGTCTTCGGAACGTAGCTCTCGTAGCCCGATTGAAGCGCCACCGGAATGCCCGCCGCGCGCAGCGTGGCGGCGGTCTCCATGCTCAGGTTCTCGCGCTCGCCGCGGGCGCGCGCCATCGTCGGGTGGACGATGACGGGAATCCCCGCTTCGCGGATCTGTTCGGCGACGAGGTACGCCTCGGACGCCCCGTCGAGCACGAGGCGCACGTCGAACTCCTTCGCGACGCGCATCGCCGTCAGGATGTCGTTCGCCCGGTGCGCGGTGACCAGGAGCGGGATCTCCTTCGAGAGCACGCGCCCGAGCGCTTCGAGGCGCAGGTCGCGCGCCGGCGGGCCGCCGTCGTCGTCCTCCTCCTCTTCTTCCGCTTCGGCCTCGCGCTCGCGCTTCGCCACGTACTCCTGCGCGCGCACGAGCTCGGCCCGGAGCACCGCCACCGCCTTCGAGCGCGTGCCGGGGGACCCGCCCTCCTTGCGCGCCGCGTCGCCGAAGGTCGACGCGACCATCGCCACCGGGACGATCACGGACTCGGCGACCGTGTCGCCGCGCGTCTTGGCGATCAGCGTCTGCCCCGAGATCACCGCTCCGGGTGCGTGCCCGGTGTGGATCGTCGTGACGCCGTAGCCGCGCAGGTACTCGACCAGCGGCTCGCGCGGGTTGTACGCGTCGATCGCGCGCAGCTCCGGTTGGATCGCCTCCGAGGTTTCGAGCTGCTCCTGGTCGTGGCGGTAGTTCAACCACCCGGCGAGGCCGACGACCGTGTGCGCGTCGATCAGACCGGGCGTCACGACCGCGGCTTCGAGCACCCGCACGCCTTCGGGGATCGCCACGTCGGCGGCGGGGCCGACCGCCTCGATCTTGCCGTCCTGGATCAGGACGACCGCGTCGCGCAGCGGCGCGCCCGCCATCGTGTGCACGACGCCGCCCTTCACGGCGAGGTCTTGCGCGTTCGCGGCCGCGGCGCAGAGGGTGAGAGCGACGAGTATCCTCACCGGTTCGCCTCCTCCGCCGCGCAGCAGGCGTACGCCCCGTCGTGACCGGCGCCGTAGCCGCCGACCGCCCAGAGGCGATCCTGTGGGTCGCGGCGGTCGAACACCCTCTTCCCCTCGACCCACGTCTCGATCACCTTGGTGTAGACCGACAGCGGGTCGCCGTCGAGGAGGATGAAGTCGGCGTCCTTGCCGACCTCGAGGCTGCCCACGCGGTCGGCGAGGTCGAGCATCTCGGCCCCCGCGAGCGTCAAGCCCTCGAGCGCCATCTTCCTCGACATCCCCGCGCGCACCGCCAGCGCGGCGGAGCGCAGGAAGTGGCGCGAGTCGGTGATGCCGTCGTCCGTGTGGAACGCGCAACGCGCGCCGGCCCGCTCGAGCGCCGCGCCGTTCTCGAACGTGATGTCGCGCGCCTCCAGCTTCCCGCCCGGGCTGTCCACGACGATGATCGAGCACGGCGCGTCCGCCGCGGCGATCTCGTCGGCGACCTTCCACGCGTCGCTCACGTGGTGGAGCACGACGCGGAAGCCGAACTCCTCCTTCAGCCGCAGCACGGTGAGGATGTCGTCGTGCCGGTGGGTGTGGTGGTGGACGATGCGCTTGCCGTCGAGGACCTCGACGAGCGTCTCGAGCGCGAGGTCGCGCGGCGGCAGCTTGGACGCGTCGTCGCCGGCGCGCGCGATCTTGTCGCGATACTCCTGGGCGGCGATGAGCTTCGCGCGCACCAGCGCGGCCGACTTCGCGCGCGTCCCCGGGAAGGGCGGATCGCGGCGGGAGTTCGTCCCGTTGGCCATCTTCAGCCCGCCGGTCGGGTTGCCGTCGTCGTCCGGGATGGCGAGCCCCTCGATCGTGTCGGCGTCGCGCAGCTTGAGATAGACCGTCTGCCCGCTGCAGAGGTGCCCCGATCCGGGCATGACGTTGATCGTCGTCAGGCCGCCGGCCTGGGCCTTCTGGATCCCGGCCGAGCGCGGGTTCACCGCGTCGAGGACGCGGACCTCGGGCTGGATGGGGGAGGACGAGTCCCCGCCGGCCGGCCCGCCGACGTGGCTGTGCGTGTCGACCAGCCCCGGCAGGATGACGAAGCCCTGGACGTCGCGCACCTCGGCGTCGAGCGGGATCGGCGTGACGTCGAGCGGTCCCACGTGCGCGATCACGCCGCCGCGCACGACGAGCACGCCGTTTTCGATCTCCGGGCCGTCGACCGGGATGAGTTTCGCCCCGATGAAGGCGAGGGCGCCGTCGTCCTGAGGCGGAGCGGGGCTCGGCGCGAGGGCCAAGAGGAAGCTTGCGAACACGGAGTCCTCCGATGCGGGTCGGCGGATGGGGGCGGGGATTCTAGCGCCTGGGCCGGCGCGCCACCCGCTTACTTCCGTCCCCGCTTCGGGAAGGCCTTGTCCTTCATCCACTTGACGACCCCGGACTGCGTCTTCTTGTCCGGCGCGTGCTCCTCCTTCTTCGAGGAGCAGATCATCAGGTCGATGTAGGGGCTTCCCGTCGCCTGGTGCGCCTCGTCGATCATCCCCTCGGCCACCTGGCGCTTGTCCTTGCTCGACACGATGTACGTGGGCAGGCCGCCCAGGTCGAGCAGGTCGCCGGCGACATCGATGCCGAGCTCCTTGGGACGCGGCTCGAGCAGCGCGACGGAGCGCACGTTCTCGTCCCGCGAGGCGTGGCGCGTGGCGAGGGCGCAGCCGGCGCGGTGGCCGACGACGTTGAGGTTCGTCGCGTGCACGTCCTTCTGATCGCGCAGCCACGCCGACGCGGCCTCCAGGTCGCGCACCGCCAGGGCCCACAGGCGCTTCTGCCCGTCGGCGTCGAGCCTCTTCCACGCGAGGTCCTTCGTGGCGGAGTGGCCGTGTCCGCGCAGGTCGAGCGCCAGCACGGCGAAGCCCGCCTTCCAGAGCCGCTGTCCCAGGTCCATCAGGTGCCCGCGGTCCCCGCCGGTGTCGTGGACCAGGATCGCCGCCGGCGCGAGGTTCGTCTTCTTGCGCGGCGAGAAGTAGCTCGCGTGCAGCGTGACGCCGTCGCGGGTCTTGATCTCGACGCCCTCCGCGTCCTCGTACTCGGACAGATCGACCCCGCTCCCGAGCTTCGCCACCGGGGCCTCCGCCCGATGGGCGGCCGTTCGGCTGGCGCGGCTCGACCGCTGCGCGCTCCCGTTTTCGACGATCGGCGCCGCCAGGACCACGGCGGCGAGGATCAGGGCTCGATGCATGTTGGGCGTCGTGAGGATGGGGCACCCGCGAGGGGGCACGGGTCAGTCGGATCGGTTCCCCGGCCGCAGGGCTGGGGCCCGGCGCTCGGGAAGCGGGTGGGATGAGGGCCGGGGGCAGGTTCCGAGGCGATTAGCTCATCACGATAGGCACTCGCTCCCAGCTCGCAAGGACCTAGTCGACTTCGGCCCGGAGGCTACAAAGTCTTACCCGGCGGCCGGCGGGGGCCCCCGCTAGCCCAATTCGAGCTGGCGGCGCGCGTCGACTTCGTCTCGATTCATCGCGTCGGCCGCCTCCCCGAGCCGTTCCGCGAGGTCCCATTCCGGGTCGATCGCGCGCTTCGCCTGGCGCATGAGCTGCAACGCCATGCGGAAGACGCGGCAGACGTCCCCCGGCGTGGCGTCGACGAGCTCGACGATCTCCTCGAAGTCGCGTCCTTCGAACCAGGCCACCACCGCCGGCGTGAGGCCCCAATCCGCGAGCTTCATCGGCGTGGGGACCCCGAACTCGGCCTCGACGGCGGCGAGGCGTTGGAGCACCTGTCCCACGTGACGCCGCACGCCGCCGAAGAGCCGCGGCGAGACGTACGCGCCGCCGCTCCTGCCCCGCTCTTCGAACACGAGACCGCAGAAGACGACGCCCAGCGCCGCCGGCGGCAGGGTCTCCAGCGTGCCGCGGAAGAGCATCTCGGTGAGCTGGAGCTCGTAGCCGTAGAGCAGCCGCGCGACCTTGCCCCGCGGCGTCAGCTTGTCGTTTTCCTCGATGTAGCCGAGCTCCTCGAGCAACGCGAGGTGCGCGTCGACGACCCGCCGTTGCTCGCGTCGGTTCCGGTCGCGCGCCTTCTTGCTCTTCTCGCGGTGCTGGAAGCGGTTGAACGACTTGTCCCAGGCCTCGTGCAGCCGCTCCCGCCCGAGGTGCTCCAGCAGGTGCAGGATCGAGGAATAGGAGAGCCGAAAGCGGGACAGGATCGGCTCGGGCTTGCCGGACTGCATGCGCCGGACCGGCGCGTCGTCCAGGTCGCGAAGCTCGAGGAACGAGACCACGAGCCCCGCTTCGTCGATGCCCTGGCGCCCCGCGCGTCCGGCCATCTGCATGTAGTCGCGCGTGCGCAGGTAGTCGAAGCTGATGCCGTCGAACTTGCGCAGCGACGCGAAGACGGCGGTGCGCGCCGGCATGTTGATCCCGAGCGCGAAGGTCTCCGTCGTGAAGAGGAGCTTGATCAGGCCGGAGGTGAACATGCGCTCGACCACCTCCTTGTGCACGGGCAGCATGCCCGCGTGGTGGTAGGCGACGCCCCGGGCCGCGAGCTGGAAGACCTCGCCGGCGAGGGCCTCGGCTCCGAGCTGGAAGAGCTCGACGAGCTCGGCCTGGAGCGCCTCCATCCGCGCCCGCTCCTCGCCGTCCAGGAGGCTCCGGTGCTGGTTCCGGAAGGCCAGCCGCTCGCAGTCCTTCCGGCTGAACGAGAAGACGAGCGCGGGCAGGAGGTCCTCGCGCTGGAGCTCGTCGAAGAGCGCGTTGACCGCGTTCCGCGACCGCCGCCGCTCGTCCTCGACGCCTCCGCCGGGGCGCCCGCGGTGCCCGCGCCGGCGGCCGCGTCCGGGGCTGAGCTCCTTGCGGCGGACCCAATCCAGCTTCTCGGCGGCGAAAATGCCGCTCCTGGCCGTAAAAAGCCGGTGGCGGAGGGGCACCGGCCGGCGCTCGGAGTGGATGACGAAGAGCTCGTGGCGCCGCGTCTGGCGCAGCCAGGCGCCCAGCTCCTCCAGGTTGGCGATCGTGGCGGAGAGCGCGATGAAGCGGGTCTCCGCGGGCGTGAAGATCACGCTCTCCTCCCAGACCGAGCCGCGCTCCACGTCGTCCATGAAGTGGATCTCGTCGAAGATGACGTAGTCCACGTCGTGGAGACCGTCGGGGTTCTCGAACACCGAGTTGCGCAGGATCTCGGTGGTCATGATGAGGACCTGCGCCGCGGGGTGGATCGTGACGTCGCCGGTCATCAGCCCCACGTCGATCTCGGGATCGTCGCGGAAGTCGCGGTACTTCTGGTTGGAAAGGGCCTTGATCGGCGAGGTGTAGACGCAGCGGCGGCCGCGTTGGACCGCGTCGGCGATCGCGTACTCGGCCACCAGGGTCTTGCCGGCGCCGGTGGGCGCGGAGACCAGGACGTTCTGTCCGTCGCGGATCGCCTGGATGGCGCGGATCTGGAAGTCGAGGAGACGGAGGCCCTTCCACTCGGAGACCGTCATCGCGCGGATCCTAATCGCTGTGGGCGCTTGAGCCGGCTTATCCCGCTCGGTATCTAAGGAGGTCCGGGCACTTCGAATCTCACTCAGCGCACCCAGGGCACGGCATGGACCGCACCTCGAACACTTCCACCGGCTCGGCGATCGAGCGTCAGATCGCGCACCTCAAGATCCTGTCGCGTCTGCTCTCCCACGAGCTGCGCGCTCAGTCCGGGCCCCGCCTGACCCTGAGCCGGGAGGAGATGCTCGAGATCCAGACCAGCCTGGATCTCTTCATCGAGGACATCCTGCGCCGCAAGAGCGGCGGCGGTGCGTCCTCCCTTCCGACGGGGCGTGAGGTCGACGTCCAGACCGTTCCCGCGCGCATGAACTGACCCGCGCCCGGGCCGTTTCCGCTCCCATGAGCCGCGCTCGCCTCCGGACCTGGATCCCGATCGCGCCGTTCGCGGCGGGCTTGGTCGTCCTCGGCGTCGGGCTGAAGCGCGGGCTCGCGGCCGGGTCGGACGGATCGGCCGGGGTCGCCGCGATCGACGGGGGGCCCCCCGCCGCGCCCCGCGTCGATCCGAGCGCCCTGGCGCCCAGCCTGCGCGGGAGCTTTCCCGCCTGGGCGGACCCCCGCTGGGAAACCGAGCTCCTCGACCTGGTCACCGCCTGGCCGGATTTCCCAGCCGGCGACGCCGCGTCGCTGCGCGCCTTCGGCGCGGCGGTCGGGTCGCTCTCGTTCGTCGAGACGCTGGACTCGCCCCGGGTCGGCCGTGGCGGCGACGGACGGCACGAGCTCGTTCTCGGATTCCAGCTCCGGGAGCCCGTGGCCTGCGTCCGCAGCGGCGCGGGGTTCCTCACGGTCGCCGCCGACGGGACCGTCCTGAGCGGCCTCTGGTCGGCGCCGCCCGAGGTGGGGGGCCGGTGGCTGCCGCTTCTCGCCGCGGGGCCGGGTGCGGCCTTCGAGCTCGCCGAGGCCGGCGACTGGCTCGGGGAGCCCGAGCACCTCGACGCCCTCGACGTGGCCGTCTCGATGCACGCCCACCTCGAGGACGCCGACTTCGAGCTCCTCGGCCGCGTCGTGATCGACGCGTCGCGCGGCCGGCTGGCGTCGCCGGAGGAGCCGGGGGTGCGGCTCGCGCTCGAGGACGAGCGCCTCGTTCTCTTCGGCCGGCCGCCCGCCGCCGACGAGCCGGGCGAGCTTCCCACCGCGACCAAGTGGGACAGCGTCCAGCGCGCCGTCGGGCTCCTCGCCGGCGGGCCGGAGGAGCGCGCCTGGGACCTGGCCGACGTCCGCTGGGACCTGCCCGAGCTGCGCAAGCGCGAGCTCGAGGTCCCGACCGCGACGACCTGGTCCGAGGAGACGCGCCCGGTCGCCTCGCCGGCCGCGCCGCGCGACGCGACCCGGGACGAGCCGCGGCCGGCGGCCGACGACGACCGACCGCGGGTCCGCTAGTCCCGTGAGCTCGCCGGGGATCGTCCTGGCCTTTGGGCTCTCGGTCCTTCCGCTCCTGCTCGAAACGGCCTCGGGGGGATCGCTCGAGGTCCGCGGGGCTTCGCGCCTCGGCATCGCGCTCCTCCCGTGGCTCGCCCTCGCGGGCGTTCCGCGCGCGAGCGAGGCCGGCTGGCACCTCGGGCCGCTCCTCGCGCTGCCGCCGCTGGCTCTGGCGGCCTCCGTCGACGCCCGGGGAGCGTTGGGTTGGAGCGACCTCCTGCCGGCCCTCGGCGCCGGCGTCGCGCTGATCGCGCTCCTCGCCTTCGCCGCGGGCCGCGGGAGGGGTGTGTACGGCGTCCTCTGGACCGTTCTGGTGGCGGGGCTCCCCGCGCTCGGCGTCGCGTTCGGTCTCTCCGCGGCGGCCGGGACGCCCGGCCCGCCGCCGGTCCTCGTCTGGATCGCCCTGCGCACGCCGCTCGGATGGGCGTGGGAGGGGGCGCGCGCGGGGTCGGCCTTCGCGAGCCCCGCCTTCGCCGTCGGGATCGGCGCGCTCTTGGTCGCGGTGACGGTCTTCGAGCGCCGCCGCGCGGGGGCGGACGCATGAACCTCCTCGCCCCGGTGTTGCTCACGCTCTCCCTCACCGGCCAGGGCGAGAACCGCTGGTGGCTCGCCGACGTCGAGCTCACCGGCCCGTTCGAGCGAGTCGTGCTCGACTGCGGGGAGGAAGGAAGCACCGTCTTCCACGGACCCTATCTGAAGGGGGAACGCACGACCGAGCGCGTCCCCTTGCCGGTGGTCTCGCCCCTCGGGGTCACGTCGCTCGGTTCGGTTCCCGCGCCGGCGATCGAGGTGGTCGAGTACGAGAGCTTCGACGGGGGGGCGGCCTTCCACGGCTGGAGCGCCGCGCAGCCGGCCGGGGATTGGGAGGCCGTGCCCCCGGGGCTGCGCGCGCGGCCGCGACCTCCCGTCGAAGTGCTCCGGCCCCGGGCGCCGTGGTCCGCCCTGCTCCTCGTGTGCGGAGCCTTCGCGTTGGGCTTCGGGCTGCGCCGCCGCCCCTGGGCGGTCGCGGCCGTCGCCTGCGCCGGCGCCATCGCCACGGTCTGGCTGGTGAGGCCGCTCGCCGAGGGAGTGGAAACGGTCGTCCTCGAGGGCGACGTCGACGCCGCGCACTGGGTGATCGTGTCGGCCGGGGCCGGGCGGCTGCCGGTGGACGATCCGGCGAGCGTCGTCCGCGTCGAGAGCGAGCCCGACGGCGCGCCGCTCCTCTTCGAGCGCGACGGCGCCGACTGGTCGGTCCGGCTCGCCGGCGGAGCGCTCTACGCGATCCGGCGGACGCCGGGTCTCCCGGATCTCGGAACCGCGCGCTGGACCGGCGCCTTCGACGCGGTCTGGACGCGCGATGCCGCGGGATCGTGGGCGCACCGCGGGCCCTGGGTCGGCGGGAACCCGCTCCCGGGTCAGGTGGAGGGCGACGATCCTCCGGGCTGGCTCCGCGCGGGCCTGCCGCCCGGGCGGACGGTCCTCGTCGGTCGCACCCCGGCGGGGACGTGGACCCGCGTGACGGGGGTGGAGCTCCCCTGAAACGCCGGAAAAAGGTTGGACGGCCTGGGGCGGCTCCTTACCTTGTTCCGCCCACTTTTCGGCCCTTCATCGATGAAGACCACCCATATTCGCGCGGTTGACGCCGCCGACCGCTGGTACCTGTACGACGCCTCCGAGCACGTGCTCGGGCGGATGGCGGCCAAGATCGCCCAGCAGCTCATGGGCAAGGACCGCCCGGAGTACACGCCGAGCGAGCTCACCGGCGCGCACGTCGTGGTGATCAACGCCGAGAAGGTCGTGCTCACCGGGCTGAAGAACGAGCAGAAGGCCTACCCGAAGTACTCCGGCTATCCCGGCGGCCTGCACGTGCACAGCCTGGAGCGCGTCAAGAAGCAGCGCCCGCACGACGTGGTCAAGCTCGCGGTGCGCCGCATGCTGCCCAAGACGCGGCTCGGGAAGCGCATGCTCTCGCGGCTCAAGGTGTACACCGGCACGGAGCACCCGCACACCGCCCAGAAACCCGAGAAGGTCGAGAGCCTCTAGATGGTCGTGAACCCGTACACGTGGGGCCTGGGACGCCGCAAGAGCGCGGTCGCCCGCGTCCGCATCAAGTCCGGCTCGGGCAACTTCCTCGTCAACGGCAAGCCGTTGAAGGATTACTTCACGACGATCCGCGACCAGAACCTCGCCACGGCTCCGCTGTCGACGGAGGAGGGCCAGGAGGGCATGGGCCAGGGCCTCGACGTCTATTGCAACGTCCAGGGCGGCGGCCCGCACGGGCAGGCCGGCGCCGTGCAGCTCGGCCTCGCGCGGGCGCTGAAGGAGTCCAACCCGGTGCTGATGGAGTCCCTGCGCGAGAACGGCCTCCTCACCCGCGATCCGCGGATGAAGGAGCGCAAGAAGTACGGACGTCGCGGCGCGCGCCGCGGCTTCCAGTGGTGTAAGCGCTAGGACCGCGAGCCCCGGGGGCGTCAAGCGTGGCCGGCCACTCGCACTCCGCCAACATCGCGCGGCGCAAGAACGCCGTCGACGCCAAGCGGGCGAAGATCTTCTCCAAGTGCGCCAAGGCGGTGATGTCCGCCGTGCGCCAGGGCGGTCCCGACCCCGACGCCAACCTGAAGCTCCGCTACGCCATCGAGAAGGCGAAGGCGGAGAACATGCCCAAGGACAACATCGAGCGCGCGATCAAGCGCGCCGCGGGCGAGGGCGGCGGTGAGCTCGAGGAGCTCAACTACGAGGGCTACGCCCCCGGCGGGATCGCGCTGATCGTCACCTGCCTGACGGACAACCGCAACCGTACCGCCCCCGACATCAAGTACATCTTCGAGAAGCGCGGCGGCAACATGGGCGCCCAGGGCTCGGTCGCGTTCCTCTTCGACTTCCGCTCGACCTTCGTGGTCGAGACCGGCGACAAGGACGAGGAGGCGGTGCTCGAGGCGGCCCTGGAGGCGGGCGCCGACGACGTCGAGTACGACGATGAGCTCGCCACGGTCTACGCCCCTGCCACGGACTTCCTCCAGGTCAAGGAGGGGCTGGAGCAGGCGGGCTTCACCTTCCTGTCGGCGGAGACGGGGTACGTCCCCCAGAACCGGGTCGCCGTCGCGAGCAAGGAGGACGCCAAGAAGGTCCTCAACCTGGTCGACGCCCTGGAGGACAACGACGACGTCCAGAGCGTCTACGCCAACTACGACATCCCCGGCGACTGGCTCGACGAGCTGGCGGGGTAGTCCGGCCGGCCGGGCCTTGGAGCCCGGACCCCGAAAGCGTATAGGTGGCGCTCAAAGGAGCCGAGACCTTGTCCAAACCCCGAGAAGCCATGGCCGAAGGAACGAAGAGCATCCGCATCGTGACCAGCGACGAGGCGCTTCTCGCCTCCGCCCGCGCCGCCGCGGCGGGCCTCGCCGGGGATGACGACTGGACCCTGGCCGAGCCGCAGTCGGTCGAGGACATCCTGAACTCGACCGTCTCGCCCGGCGACGTGATCCTGCTCGACGCCTGGCAGAAGGCCGAGAACGTCTACGAGTCCTGCCGCCGGCTGACCGGGCGGACCAAGTGCCGCACGTTCGTCATCACCGACGCGGACAACAAGCTCGCGGAGGCGATCGCCACGTTCTGCGGCGCCACCGGGACCCTGACGCGGCCGCTCTCCGCCGACACGCTGCGCGCCGCCATCGAGCGCGCCTCCGGTCCGCAGGCCGAGCTTCCCCGCGAGCACCGCGGCGGCGCCGAGGAGCGCGACCTGCCCGAGCGCCTCCTGCGCGACCTCGTCGGCGACCGCTCCGAGAAACTGGTCGACGTGATGATCGATCCCGAGACGGGGCTCTTCAACTACGACTACCTGACGTTCAAGCTCGACGAGGAGTTCAAGCGCGCGCGGCGCTTCGAGCACGCGCTCGCCTGCGTCATGCTCGGCTTCGAGGGCCAGGCCGACGACGACACGCTCGGACAGCTCTCCTCGATCTTCCTCAACGCGTCGCGCGACACCGACGTGCTCGGCCGTTTCGACCAGAGCTCGTTCCTCTTCTTCCTGCCGAACACCGGCCCGGACGGCGCCGAGGTGATGGCGAAGCGCATCCGCGAAGCGGCCGAGGAGGCCGCGCTGCGCGACCTGGTCGGCGACCCGCTGGAGATCGCGGTCGGCATCTCCTACTTCCCGCACCCCGGGATCGAGCACCGCGAGGAGCTCTTCCAGCGCGCGCGCGACGCCTTCCACTCCGGCCAGCGCGACGGCGGCGCGGTCGTGCGCGCGGACTGAGCCGTCGCGGCCGGCGAAATAGGGCTTTGCTCGACCCGCAAGGCCGCCGATGCCTCCGCCCCGCGAAACCCTGGTGCAGCGGATCGAGCGCTTCCTGGAGGCTCTCTTCTCCCAGGGGTTCTTCCGCTCGATCGACGTGCAGAACCGGATCACCGCCGGCGGTGACGCCGGGCCGGCCGCGCCGCCCGGGGAGTCCGCGGGGACCGCGGAGCCCGAAGACGACGAACCGGAGCGCCCGCGCAGCGAGCTGCTACCCGCCGAGCGCCCGGTCGCGCGGCGGCCCGCGCCGCCGGCGCACGACGCCGCGCCGCGCCTGCTCCTGACGATCGACGACGCCGGGCAGTTCCTCGTCGCGGGCTCGGCGGATCTCGTGATCGGTCATCTCCGCTCGGGCGAGGCCGACCTGCCGTTCCTGGCCGACGTCGGCAAGCGACACGCGCGCGTCGTGCGGCGCGAGAGCCTCCACGGCGGAAGCGAATGGCGCATCGAGCCGCAGGGCAGCGAGTCCGTGCTGCGCAACGGCTCCCCCGTGGCGACCTCGGACCGCCTTCGCGACGGCGACGAGATCAAGCTCGGCGGCAACGTCTCGTTCCGCTTTCGCACGCCGGACCCCGCGAGCGCGTCGGCGGTGCTCGACCTCCTGCACGGCGCGGAGTGTCTCGGCGCCGCGCACGTCATTCTCTTCGCCGACGGCCCCGGCGGCCGCGTCCGCATCGGCGCCGCCGGACAGCGTCACGTGCGCGTGCCCGGGTTGATCCACGGCGTGTCGATGGTGCTCGACGGCGAGCGCCTGGTCGTCGAGTGCGAGGCCGGCGTCCGCTCCGGCGAAGGTCCGTCCCGCGGCACGTTCGCGCTTCCCTTTCCGCCGCCGCAACGCGTCGACCTCGCGATCGGCAAGGCCGCGGACGGACGCCCGCCCTTCGGGCTCGCGCTCGCGCCGGTCGAAGCCCCCCCGCGAGGCCCCGGGAAGGGTTTGTGATACCTTCGCGCTGGCTGCGCTAGGCCATGGTCGACTGGGAGTCCTTCTACAACCTCTTCCGCCAGCCGGACTTCGTGCCGGGCTACGAGATCCAGAACCGGCTCGGCGGCGGCGCCTTCGGCGAGGTCTACAAGGCGCGCAAGCTCTCGATCGGCAAGCCGTACGCGATCAAGTTCCTCAAGCTCGACGACTCCGCCGACAAGGAGGCGATCGAGCGCGAGCTCGAGCAGGTGCGGCTCTTCGCGTCGATCGATCACCCCAACCTGGTGACGATCGAGGACATGGGGCTCGTCCACGACGTGCCCTACCTCATCATGGGGTACGCGGGCGAGGAGACGCTCGCGCGCCAGCTCAAGCGCGCCGAGCTCGAGCGCGACGTCGCGCTGCGCTACTTCGTGCAGGTCTGCCGCGGCGTGCTCGCGCTGCACGACCGCCGCCTCGCGCACTTCGACCTGAAGCCCGGCAACGTGTTCCTGAAGGGCGACGTGGCGCGCGTCGGGGACTACGGGCTCGCCAAGCTCCTCGTCGAGGGCCGCCAGTCGCTCAGCTTCGGGCGCGGGACGCCGCACTACATGGCGCCGGAGATGCTGAAGAACCGCGCCGACCACCGGGCGGACATCTATTCGCTCGGCGTGATCCTCTTCGAGTGTCTGTCCGGCAAGCTCCCGTACGACTCCGAGACCCAGTACGGCGTCATCGTGCGCGAGACCGACGAGCCGCCGGCGTTCCCGCCGAACTTCCACGCGCCGCTGCGCGCCACCGTGGAGACGTGCCTCCGTCTCGACCCCGACCATCGCTTTTCGTCCGTACACGAGCTCCTCGAGGACATGGGACAGACCGCGCGCCAGGGCGATTCGGTGCGGATCCCGTGGAAGTACGAGCCGCTGCGCGACGAGCCCCGGGCGGAGCTCCCGCCGGCGGAGTCGTCCCCGCCGGCCGAGGATCCGGTCACGCCGCGAACCGCCGCCGCGGCGGGCGACGACCTGCGCCTCGCGGCGACCGAGCTCGCGCGCGGCGCGGTCGAGGTTGCACGCGGCGTATGGGACGGTGTCAGGGGCAAGGGGGAGGACGAGGCGGAGACGCCGCGCGACCGGCCGACGCCCACGCCCGACGCCGCTCCGACGCCGGGCGGCGACGTGGTCTCGTTCAAGACCCTCGAGGAGCCCGACGACGGGGCCGAGGCGCAGCCGCCCGCGGCGGCGCTGCCGGCGGCGCTCGCGGCGGGCCCGGCCGGCGCCGGAGCGGCTCTCCAGCCGAACCGCGCGTTGTCGGTGAGCACTCCGCTGGACGGCGCCGCCGCGGGGACCGTGCCGGTTCCGCCCCGCGACGAAGGGGGCTTCCTCGGCACGATGGCCTCGGCGGTGGTGCTCGGCGCGGAGATCCTCGGCGCGCTGGTCACCGGACCGGTGGTCTACCTCCTGCGCGGCACCGCGTCCTTCGTCGACCACGTCGTGCACGGACTCCCCGGCGTGCTCGGCGCGGTGGTCCGCCTCGTTCTTTTCATGTTGCTCTTCATGGGTATCGGCGCGTTGGTCGCGCTGATTATCATGGGTGGCGTAATGGGAGGTCTCATGCCGCTTCCAGGTTCGCAATGAGCGAATGGAGTCCCGAGATCGAGCGCCTGCGCGCGCGCGAGGACGAGGAATGGCTGCGCGTGCAGGACAACTACTGCGGGCGGCTCCTCGCGTACGCGAACCGGCGAACGGGCGACCTCCAGGCGAGCGAGGACATCGTGCAGGAGACGCTGCTCGGCGCGGTGCGCGGCATCGATGACTTCGACCGCGCGTTCACCTTCGAGCAGTACCTCTTCGGCATCTGCCGCAACCGCACGATCGATTACCTGCGCCGCCGCAAGGCGCAGACGATTCAGGTGGGGGAAGACGACTCCGGCTTTCCCGGGTTGGAGGCGCTGGCGCACAGCACCGACACGCCGAGCGCGATCGTGCGCGGGCGCGAGCTCTCGTCGCGCGCCCGCGGGCTCCTCGGCGAGATCCTGAAGGAGTGGGTCGAGGAGACCTGGGAGCAGGGTGAGTTCATCCGCCTGTGCGTGATCGAGGCGCTCTTCTCCGGCGGCTGGCGCAACCGCGACACCTGGAAGCGCTTCGACCTGCGCGACGAGACCGCCGTGGCCGGGATCAAGTTCCGGGCGATCAAGCGGCTCAAGCAGCTCGCCGCCGTGCGCGAGTCGGGCAACGACCTGCTTCGTTACCTGGCCGCCGCCGAGGAGGGCGACCACCGGCTGCTGGACGTCGACGTCCGCAACGTGTGGCGCGAGAAGCGGCTCTCGTGCCCGGGGCGCCACTGGCTGGCGCGGCTCGTGGCGGGGACGCTCGACGAGGGGCCCTCGCTCTTCGTCAGCTTCCACCTCGACGAGATGAAGTGCCCGTGGTGCCAGGCCAACTTCGACGACCTCGCGCGGCGCGACGCCGACGCCGAGCTCGACGTCGTCATGGAGCACCTGCGCGAGTCGACCATGAAGTACCTGCGCCCGGAGGGCGAGAGCGCGGAGGCATGAGGCGAGCTTTCTTGACGGTCCTTCTCGCCGCCCTCTGCGCGACGGCTTGGGCGGTGCCCGAAGACGACGCGCTCGAGCGGGGGCTTGCCGCCATCCGCCGCGAGAACATCGGCGCGGACGTCTTCTTCCTGGCCGACGACGCGATGCGCGGCCGCGACACGCCCAGTCCGGAACAGCGCGTCGCCGCCCGCTACATCCGCTCCCGGCTGGAACGCCTCGGTTTCACGCCCGGCGGGGACGACGGCTCGTTCTTCCACGACTACGAGCTCGACGTCCAGCAGATCGACGCCGGAGCGTCGCACGTCGTCCTCGCCGGCAAGGACGGCGAGCGCCGCCTGACCTTCGGCGCGGACTACTACTTCGGCAGCTCGCTCGAGGTCGACGACCTGTCGGTCGACGCGGACGTCGTGTTCTGCGGCTCCGGCAAGCGCCGCGACTTCGAGGCGGTCGGGGCGGACAAGCTCCGCGGTCGCTGGGCGTTCTGCCTCGACGAGGGCGGGTTGACCATCCGGCGGCGCAACCTCGCCCTCGACGAGGGCGGGTTGACCATCCGGCGGCGCAACCTCGCCCGCGAGCACGGCGCGGTGGGAATCCTGGTCACGCCCGGACCGGACTACAAGAAGGATCCCTATCCCGAGCGTCACGCGCGGGCGACCGCCGATCTGCTCGCGGGACGCGTGCTGCGCAGCTTCGGGCCGCGCGGCGGCGGCAAGAAGCGCGACGTCTTCCCGCAGGTCTTCCTGGCGCCGGAGTCGTCGGCTGGCCTCGCGGCCGGCGCCGCGGTCGGCGACGTGCTCGGCTTCCGCGTTCGCGAGGAGCGCCGCGCCCTGCGGAAGATCTCGCTCGAGAACGTCTGCGGTCTCTGGCCGGGCACGGATCGCGCGGACGAGGTGATCCTGGTCTCCGCGCACTACGACCACGTGGGCACGCAGGGCGACGACGTCTACAACGGCGCCGACGACAACGCCTCGGGCTCGACGGGGCTGCTCGCCCTGGCGGAGGCGCTGGCGGAGCGCGGGCCGCTGCGGCGGTCGGTGCTGCTCATCTGGGTCTCGGGCGAGGAGAAGGGCCTCCTCGGCTCGAAGGCCTGGGCGACGGACCCGACGCTCCCGGCCGGCGCGCGGGCGGTGTGCAACATCAACATCGACATGATCGGCCGCAACGCGCCGGAGCGGCTCGGCATCACGCCGACGGAAGGGCACCGGAGCCACAACGGGCTGACCAGGCTCGCCCAGGAGCTCGCGCCGCTCGAGGGCTTCGGCAAGCTCCAGAGCGCCGACGCCTACTACCACCGCTCGGACCAGGCGGAGTTCGCGCGGCTCGACATTCCCGTCTGCTTCCTGTTCTCCTTCGAGCACGCGGACTACCACCGCCCCGGCGACACGCCGGACAAGATCGACCAGGACAAGATTCGTCGGGTCGTGCGGCTCGTGTTCCGCATGATCGATCGGCTCCAGGGCGACACGCTCGAGCTCTGAGGAATCCCATGCTGCTGCGTTCCCTCCTCGCCTTGGCGCTTCTCTGCGCCCTTCCCGCCGCCCAGACGCCGCTCGACCGCGGGCTCGATGCGATCCGCGTCGAGAACATCGAGGCCGACGTCCGGTTCCTCGCGTCGGACGAGCTCCGGGGGCGCGACACGCCGAGCGACGAGCTGCGCCTAGCGGCGCGCTACCTCCGGGCGCGGCTGATGCGGCTCGGCTTCCAGCCGGCCGGCGACGACGGGTACCTGCACGAGTACGCGCTCGAGGCGAAGCGGCTCGACACGGAGCGCAGCTCGATCGTGCTGGACAAGGGCGGCGTCGAGACGGAGCTCAAGTTCGGGCGCGACGTCTTCTTCTCGCCGGGGGGCGTCGACGACTTCGAAGTCTCCGGCGAGCTCGTCTTCTGCGGCCGCGCGACGGCCGAGGACGTCGCCGGCATCGACCTCGCCGGCAAGTGGGCCGTGGCCTACGACTCCGACGTCCCCTGGCGCGCGCGCCGCGACGCCGTGCGCGCCCGCGGCGCGGTCGGCATCGTGGTGACGCCCGGGCCGGACTACGACGATGAGCCCTACCCGCGCCGCTGGCGAAGCTGGGTCTGGCGCGCGCGCGCGGGCTCGATGGCGCTCCCCGGCGCCGCAGCGGACGAGAAGCCGCTCTCCTACCTCTACGTCGTCCGCCAGCGCGGCGCCGAGCTGCTCGGCGAGTCGCCGGCGCTCGGGCAGAGCCTGGGTGCGACGCTGCGCGAGACGCGCGCCGTGGCGGAAGGACGCGAGCGCTTCACCGTCGAGAACGTGTGCGGGCTCTGGCCGGGCCTCGACCCGGAGCTCTCCAAGGAGGTCTTGATCGTGTCGGCACACTACGACCACGTCGGCGCGCGCGAGGGCGAGATCTACAACGGCGCCGACGACAACGGGTCCGGGACGACGGGGCTTCTCGCGCTGGCCGAGGGTCTCGCCGCCGCGGGTCCGCTGCGGCGTTCGGTGCTCCTGATCTGGGTGTCGGGGGAGGAGAAGGGGCTGCTCGGGTCCGAGGCCTGGACGCTCAACCCGACCCTGCCGCCGGGGACGCGCGCCGTGGCGAACGTGAACATCGACATGATCGGGCGCAACGCGCCCGAGAAGCTCCTCGTCACGCCGACGGCGGCCCTCGAGCAATACAACGGCCTGGTCCAGCTCGCCGAATCGTTCGCGGCCTCGGAGGGCTTCGCGACGC
>JANQEJ010000007.1 GCA_028278425.1 Planctomycetota bacterium
CGCATCCTCCGCTCGGCCCGCGAGGTGCGAAACGTCTTGAGCTACGTCCTGAACAACGGCCGCAAGCACAAGCGACGCATCCCGAAGGGCCAGCCCGACACCTTCAGCTCGGGCCATTGGTTCGACGGTTGGAAGGACTACACGCCGGACGATTGGCTCGGCCCGATCGTCTCGCCGAAGACGTGGCTCTTAGGGAAAGCGTGGCGACGCCACGGCCTGCCCCGCCACGCCGAAACGCCCGGAGGTCCCTGACACTCTCACCTCGCGAGCGAAGCGGCCCACTTCAGTCAGTACAGGAAGACGCCCTCGAGTCCGGCAAACGATTTAAAGCCCGGCCGTTGCGTGACGCGCTGCAGCACCGCCCGACGCGGCCGGGGCCTCCTCAACCGCCTCCGGGCCCACTCGCGTGTCCAAGAAAGGCCGTTGCGTCTCACGCAGGGAAAGCGCGAGACCGCGCCTCCCCTCACACAATCTCGATCCGCTTCCCCCCCGGCGCGACGAACTCCCCCACCCGCGCCACCGGCAACTCCCTCGACCGCAACTCCTCCTCGAGCGCCCCCGCTTGCCCCTCGGGCACGCAGATCAGTAGCCCCCCCGAAGTCTCCGCGTCGAAGAGCAACGAGACGAGCGCTTCCTCGAGCCCGCCGTCGATGGCGACCTCGCTACCCAGGTTCTCCCGCCCTCGCTTCGCTCCACCGGAGAACAGGTTCTTGCGCGCCAACCCGATGACGTCTCCGAAGAGCGGTACTTCCGGCGCGTGGATCCGGAAGGTGAGGTCGCTCGCCTTCGCGATGTTCATCGAGTGTCCGATCAACCCGAAGCCGGTGATGTCTGTGCACGCCGTCGCGTCCACCGCCAGCATCGCCTCGGCCGCGCGATCGTTGAGCGTCGCCATCTGCTCCGCCGCCGGCTCGAGCTCTTCCCACGAGATCTTCGCGAACTTGGCCGCGGTCGTCATACAGCCCATCCCGAGCGGCTTGGTCAGATACGCGACGTCGCCCGCCTTCGCACGGTCGTTCGCCGTGACGCGCCGCGGGTCGACCAGTCCGGTGACGGCGAAGCCGAACTGGACCTCGCCTTCGACGGTGTGGCCGCCCGACACGACGGCGCCGGACTCGCGCACCTTGGCGTAGCCGCCCTTCAGGATCTCCCCGCGCCAGTCCGTCGAGAAGCCCTCGGGGAAGCCGGCGAGCGCCAGCGCGCTGAACGGACGCCCGCCCATCGCGTACACGTCGGAGAGCGAGTTGGCCGCCGCGATCGCGCCGTAGTAGTGCGGGTCGTCGACCACGGGCGGAAAGAAGTCGACGGTCTGCACGAGCGCGACCTCGACGCCCGCGGGCAGACCTTCCCCCTCCCCCATCCGGACGACGCCCGCGTCGTCCAGGGTCTGGGGTCCTACGAGCAACCGCTCGTCCGGCTCGCCGATGACTTCGCGCAAGACCTGCGCGAGCTCCCCCTGGGGGAGCTTGGCGGCTCAACCGGCGCAGGCGGCGTAATCGGTCAGGCGCTTCGTCTTGAAGAGACCCATGCGGAGAGCATAGCGCCCGCGGCGCGCTCGCGCTCAGCGCCGCGCGGTCGCCGTGATCTCGACGCGCGCGCCCGCCGGCAACGCCGCGACGGCCACGCACGTGCGCGCCGGGTAAGGCGCGGGAAAGCGCGCGGCGTAGATCTCGTTGAACTCCGCGTAGCGGCCGATGTCGGTCAGGTAGACCTGCACGCTGACCACGTCGGCCAGCGTGAGCCCCGAGCGCTCGAGCTCCGCTTCGACGGCGTCGAGCGCGCTCTCGGCCTCCTCGGCGAAGGACCCATCCCGCTCGCTCCCGATCTTCCCGGAGGCGAACACGAGCGAGTCGGCCACGACCGCTCCGGAATAAGGGCCGATGGCCCCGGGGGCGGGGCGGTGCTCGACCCCCCGGTGGACGACGCAGGAGGAGGCCAGGACGGCCAGGACGGGGAGAAAGAGGGCGCGCATGGGCGTCATCCTGCCCTCCCGAGCCCCGGGGAGGCCACCCGGCACGAAAAAATTCAGGCTCGGGGCCGAAAATCCGAATATTTATGCGCTCCGACCCCGCCCATCGTCATAATCATCCCTCCATGACCGCCACCTCCATGTCGCCCGTCCAAGACCGACGCGCCGTGATCCGCGAGCTGCTCGAGACCCACCAGGTCGCGAGCCAGGCCGAGCTCCTCGAGCTCCTCTCCGGCCGCGGCTTCGAAACCACCCAGCCCGTCCTCAGCCGCGACCTGCGCAAGCTCAAGGTCGCCAAGCGCGAGGGCTTCTATCAATTGGTGCAAGAGGGCGAGCGCGTGACGCCCCTCGAGAACCTCCAGGCCCTGCTCCGCGGCGCGAAGCCCGCGGGCGACCACCTGGTCGTCGTGTTCACCGAGCCCGGCGCCGCGAGCGCGATCGCGCGCGGGCTCGAGTCGGAGGACCTTCCGGGCCTCGTGGGCACCATCGCCGGCGACGACACCGTCTTCGCCGCGGTCGATTCGAAGGCGAGCGGCACGGCGCTCAAGAACCGGGTGATCTCCCTCCTCCCATGAGCAGCCAACGCATTCTGCTCGCCTACTCGGGCGGCCTGGACACTTCGTATCTCGTCGCGTGGCTCACCCGCGAGCACGGCTACGAGGTCACCGCGCTCACCGTCGACTGCGGCGGCTTCACCGCGGGCGACCTCGCCGCGCTGCGCGACCGCGCGCTGACCTTCGGCGCCGTCGAGCACCTCGTGGTCGACGCGAAGCCGATGCTGGTCGACCGGGTGATCCGCTGGCTGATCGCGGGCAACGTGCGCCGCGGCGGCACTTATCCGATCTCCGTCGCCGCCGAGCGCGGGCTCCAGGCCGAGATCCTGGCCGACGTCGCGCGCGAGCAGGGCTTCGCCGCGGTGGCGCACGGCTGCACCGGAGCGGGTAACGACCAGGTGCGGTTCGAGGCGGCGCTCTCCGTCGTCGCCGGCGAGCTCACCGTCCTCGCGCCGGTGCGCGACCTCGCGCCCAGCCGCGAGGACGAGTGCGCGTACCTCCAGGGCTGCGGCCTGCCGCTGCCGACGAAGGACTCCGCCTACTCGATCAACGCGGGCCTGTGGGGCCTGACGATCGGCGGCCGCGAGACGCTCACCAGCGACACGCCGCTTCCCGAGGAAGCCTGGCAGTGGACGCGCAACGGCGCGGGGAACGCGACGATCCGCGTGCGGTTCGACGCCGGTGTGCCCGTGGCGCTCGACACGGGGGACGGCGAGAAGGAGCTCTCCCCCGTCGAGCTGATCGAGAAGCTCAACGTCTTCGCGGGATCGCTGGGCGTCGGTCGCGGCTATCACCTCGGCGACACCGTCCTCGGCATCAAGGGCCGCATCGGTTACGAAGCGCCGGCGGCCGAGGTGCTGCTCACCGCCCACCGCGAGCTCGAGAAGCTCGTCCTCGGCGAGGACCAGCGCTTCTGGAAGGACCACCTGGGCGAGGTGTACGGCAAGCGCCTGCACCAGGGGCTCCTGCACGACCCGCTGCTCCGCAACCTCGAGGCCTTCTTCGCCTCGATCGAGGAGCGCGTCACCGGAACGGTGCGGATCCACTTGGCGAACGGCCGCGTCCTCGTCGAGGGCATCGAGTCGCCCTTCAACCTGATGGACGCGAGCGACGCCGCCTACGGCGAGCGCCCCGCCGCCGACGCGAGCCCCGCGGGCGTCGCGCAGCTCGCGCGCGTCCTCGCCGAGCCGGCGCGGCTCTACCGCGTCGCCGGCGAAGCGGCGGCGCGCCCGACGCTCAAGCTCGTGCCGAACGAGTCAAACGGAACAACCCCGGAGAATCCCTTGAGGGAGGGAGCTTCGCCGGGGTTGGTGTTGGAAGAGGTCGCAACGTGAAACGTTGCACACTCGACAAGATCTCTTCGGTCACCCTGCGCCTGCGCCTGGATCGGAACGCCGTTCTAGGGGAGGAGGTTCCGGCCGACGCAGGTGCAGTGGTGGCCTGTCGGGTCCTCAACGCGAAGACCCGGTACAACACTCTGGAAGACGTGCACGGGCGCCGCGTACGGCTCCACCCCGGCGACGTCATCGCCGGGGCGCTGGGCCATCGCGACGCCCTGCACGGCTTCTCAGGTCACGTCCCCGACGCCGTCGCGCCCGGGGACGAGCTCCAGCTCCTCAACGTCGGCGGCGTCATCGGCACCGGGGCGGTGGAAGCGCCCTACTGCGGCGCGCCGTTCCGTCTCGAGGTGCTCGGCGCGGTCCTGCGCTTCCCCCACCTCGGGCGGCGCGTCGGCGTACCGGCGCGCGTGCAGGACGCCGCCCTCGAGAGCCCGCCGCTCGCCGAACGGGACGGGCCGCTGCCGCCGGTGATCGCGCTCGTCGGGACCAGCATGGACTCGGGCAAGACGACGGCGGCCACGAAGCTGATCGCGCAGCTCACGCACAACGGCCTCAAGGTCGCCGCCGGGAAGCTCACCGGCGTCTCCGCGCGCCGCGACGTGCTCGAAATGGCCGACAGCGGCGCGTCGCAGATCGCCGTGTTCACCGACTTCGGCGTCGTGACGACCGACGAGACGAACGCCGCACCGACCGCGCACAAGATGCTCGCCTACCTCGCGACCGGCCACCCGACGCCGCCGGACGTCATCGTGCTCGAGTTCGGCGACGGTCTGCTCGGCACCTACGGCGTGCACTCGATCCTGGCCGATCCCGTGCTCCGCGGATCGATCGCGCAGACCCTCGTCTGCGCCGGCGACCCGGTCGGGGCCTGGGGCGCGGTTCAGCTCCTGGGCGAGCGCTACGACCTGCGCCCGAACCTGGTCTGCGGTCCGGTGACCGACACGCCGGCGGGCTATGGGTTCTGCCACGACCGCCTGGGCCTTCCCACCTGGAACGCGTTGCGCGAGGACGCGCCCGAGCTCTGGAGCCTGGCGGCGAAGAAGGCGCCGCAGCTCGTGGGCGAGCCCGCGCTGGCCGAAGCGGCGCCGTGACCGCCACGGCCCGTTTGCAGGAGGCGCAGGCGGCGACGAAGACCGTCCCGCTCTGGGTGCTCGGCACGAGCGGGATGCTGACCGGCGAGCTCCTGCGGCTGGTCGACAACCACCCGGGGCTCCGGCTCGCGGGCGCGGTGTCCCGCGATCCCGAGCGTGAGCTCGGCGACCTCCACCCCCACCTCGCCGGCCCCGGCCGCGAGACGCGCGCGACGATCGACGTCGAGAGCGCGGCCGTCGAGCTGCGCGAGTATCTTTCGATCGCCGACAACCGGGCGGCGCTCGTCCTCGGGCTCCCCCACGGCCAATCCGCGCAGGCGTGGAACACCCTGCGGTCGATGCTCGGGGACGCGGCCGAGCGGCTCTTCGTCGTCGACCTGTCGGCGGACTACCGCCTGCGCGACCCCGAGGTCTACGCGCGCTGGTACGGAAAGGCGCACGCGGACCCCGAGGAGCTGGAACACTTCGTCTACGGACTGCCCGAGGTGACGAGAGGAGAGATGGCGGCCGCGAAGCGCGTCGCCGCCCCCGGGTGCTTCGCCACGACGCTCCTGCTCTCGAGCCTGCCCGCCGCTTCCGCCGGTCTGCTCGACCCGACCGGCGTGTGGAGCTACAGCGCGGTCACCGGCTCGTCCGGCAGCGGCGTCGTGCCGAAGCCCGGGACGCATCATCCCCACCGCCACGGGAACCTCTGGGCCTACGGGCTCGACGGCCACCGCCACGAGGCGGAGCTGAGGCAGGGGCTCGCGTCATCGAGCGTCGCGCCCGAGATCTGCTTCGTCCCGCACTCCGGACCGTTCGCGCGCGGGATCCACCTGACCGCGATGCTGCCGCTTGCGCGGCCCACGACGACCGAGGAGGCGCTCGACTGCTACCGCGGGTTCTACGCGGGCGAGCCCTTCGTGGAGGTGTTGGACGAAGGCGCCCCCGACCTGCGGCGCGTCGTCGGCTCGAACAAGGCGGTGCTCGGCGCGCACGTGCGCGGGTCGACGCTCGTCGTGCTCCTCGCGCTCGACAACCTGATCAAGGGAGGCGCCGGACAGGCGTTGCAGGGACTCAACCTGATGCTCGGTCACCCCGAGGGTCAGGGCCTGCCGCGCCTCGGCATGGGGGTCGTGTAGTGGCACGTCTGAGGGAGCTCCCTGCCTACCGACGCCTCCCTTCCACCCCCACCGGGGCCTCTGGTGCGGAGCTCGTGATGGCGGACGGCAAGCGCGTGCTCGACCTGTACGGCGGGCACTGCGTCAACACGCTGGGCGCGGGCGACGAGGGCTTGCGCGCCGCCGTCGACGCGCAGTGGCGTGCGCTGTCGTTCCAGACCAACCTGGTCGACCTCGAGGCGCGCGAGCGCTTCCTCGAAGCGTTCGGCGCGAACCTGCCCGACGCCTCCGACTGGAGCGTGTTCCTCTCCAACAGCGGCGCCGAGGCCAACGAGAACGCGCTCAAGGCCGCCTTCTCCGCCACGGGCCGGGTGCGCGTCGTCGCCTTCGGCGGCGCGTTCCACGGCCGCACCGCCGCGGCGGGCGCGTTGACCGACAAGGCGCGCGCCTTCCCGATGGCGCCCTTCGAGACCGCGCGCATCCGGTTCGGCGACTTTGACGCGGCGACCGAGGCGATCGACGAGAGGGTCGCCTGCGTCTTCCTCGAGCCGATCCAGTCGATGGCCGGCGTCGTGATGCCGCCGGACGGCTGGCTCGAGCACCTGCGCGAGCGGTGCGACGCGACCGGCGCGCTCCTCGCCTTCGACGAGGTCCAGACCGGCAACGGCCGCCTCGGCGCGCCCTTCGCGGCGCAGCACTTCGGCGTCGTGCCCGACCTGATCACCACCGCCAAGGGCGCGGCCGGCGGGTTGCCCGTCGGCGTCACCGTGATGCGCGAAGCGGTCGCGGAGCGCGTCGACGCGTCGCGCTTCGGCTCCACCTTCGGCGGCGGCCCGGTCGTGCTCGCGGCGGCGACCGAGGTGGCGCGGCGGATCGCCGCGCCGGGCTTCCTCGAGAACGTCAAGGCAGCCGGCGTCGCCCTGCGCAAGGCGGCCGTGGTCGGACCCGTGCGCGACGTGCGCGGAGCGGGCCTCCTGCTCGGCCTCGTGCTCGATCCGGCGGTGGCGGCCGGCGCCGTGCGCGACCACCTGCTCCGCGAAGGCGTGCTCGTCGGCACCGCCGCCGATCCGAGCGTCGTCCGGCTGTCGCCCCCGCTGACCCTCGATCCCAAGGACGCCGAGGCGCTTCGCCGCGGCCTCGCTTCGTTCGACCGGACGTCGATGGAGGTGAAGGCGTGATCGACCTCGCGTCCGGCTCCGACTTCGTCCGCATGTTCCGCGGCTCGGTGTTCGTCATCAAGGTCGGCGGCGCGTGCCTCGCGCGGCCGAGCCTCATCGCCTCGCTCGCGCGCCAGGTCGCGGTGATCGACGCCTGCGGTGCGCACCCGCTGATCGTCCACGGCGTCGGCCCGCAGGTCGACGACGTCCAGCGCCACATGGGCGAGGAGCCGGTCAAGCACGGCGGCCGCCGCGTCACCACCGAGGTGGCGCTCAAGGCGCTGGTGCGCTGCGGGCGCGAGCAGCTCGGCCCGGCGCTCGCGAACGAGCTCGTGCACGCCGGTGCGCGCCCGGCGCTCCTCGCCGCCGAGGATTACGTCGAAGCCGTGCGACGCAAGCCGGTGCAGACGCCCGACGGCGAGATCGACTTCGGCTTCGTCGGCGACCTCTGGCGCGCGGACACCGAGGAGCTGGCCGCGATCGTCCAGCAGGGACGCGTGCCGATCCTCTGCCCGCCGGTGGCGGACCGCAACCGCCCGGGCGGGAAGCTGAACGCGAACGCCGACCTGCTCGCGGCGAAGCTCGCCGCGAAGCTGCACGCGGAGAAGCTCGTTCTGGTGACCTCGACGGGCGGCATCCTGACCGACCCCGAGGATGCGCGCTCGGCGATCTCCACGCTCTCGCTCGAGGAGCTCGACGCGCTCGAGCGCGGCGGCGCGCTCCAGGGCGGAATGGCGGTCAAGGCGACCGCGGTGCGCAACGCCCTCGGCGCGGGCGTGCCGCGCGTGCACGTCGTGTCGGGAATGGACCCAGAAGCCCTGCTCGGCGAGCTCTACACCACGCACGGCACCGGCACCCTGATCACGCGGCGACCGGAGGTCGCGCCGTCGGAGAAGCAGGCGCTGGAGAAGGTCCAGGCTTGACGCTCCCCGCGCCTGAGAAGCTTCTCTCCGAGCTGGTTTCGATCGCGAGTCCCTCGGGGGAGGAGGACGCCTGCGCGGACTACGCGCTGCGGTGCTGCGCCGACGCCGGCCTCGACGCGGAGCGCGTCGGCGAGAGCGTCCTCGCGCGCGCGGGAGAGGGCGCCCCGCGCCTCTTCTTGAACACGCACCTCGACACCGTGCCGGTCGGCGAGGGTTGGGACTCCGATCCCTTCGACGGCACCTGGCGCGACGGCCGGCTCGTCGCGCGCGGCGCGAACGACGCCAAGGCGTCGGTGGCCGCGATGCTCACCGCGGCGGCGGGTTTCGTCACCGGAGAGCGCCCGCGCGGAACGCTCCTGCTCGCGCTGACGGCGAGCGAGGAGACCTCCAACGCCGGCATGGGCGCCGTGCTCGACGTGCTGCGCGCGCGCGACGAAGCCCCCGACGGCGGCGTGACCGGCGAGCCCACGGACCTGGAGGTCGTGCGCGCGCAGTCGGGCCTCGCGGTGATCCACGCGACCTGGACCGGGCGCGCCTGCCACGCGGCGCACGTCGCGCGCGTCGAGCACGCGAACGCGCTGCATCAGGCCGCGCGCGAGCTCGCCGCGCTGCCGCCCTATTTCGAGCTCGAGGGCGAGCACCCGCTGCTCGGCAAGAGCACACTGGTCGCCACGGTCCTGCGCGCCGGCGAGCGGCACAACCTGGTCCCCGACCGCGCCGTCTGCACGTTCGACGGACGGCTCGCGCCCCCGCACGACGCGGCGGAGTGCGTGCATCTGCTCTCCGGCTGCCTGCCCGGCGCCGAGCTCAGCGTTCACTCCGACCGCCTCGCCCCCGTGGAGACGCCGTCCGACCATCCCCTGGTGGCGGCCGCGCTCGCCGCGACGGGCCGTGCATCCGCGATCGGCTCGAGTACGATGTCCGACATGGCGCTCCTCTCCGGCATTCCCGCCGTCAAGTGCGGCCCGGGGAAGACGGCTCGCTCGCACACGCCGAACGAGTTCCTCTTGAAGGAGGAGCTCCGCGACGGATGCGACGCCTACCGCGCGCTGATCCCCCTGGCGCTGGAGGCCCTGGCATGACGGGACATCACAAGCCGATCTGGGACCACGGCGGTCAAGTCGACGCGGAGATGCTCCGCTTCACGATCGGCGACGACTGGTTGCAGGACCGCCGTCTGGTCGAGGTCGACATCGAAGGCTCGCTGGCGCACGCCGCCGGCCTCGAGCGCGCGGGGTTGCTCTCGACCGAAGACCTGGAAGCGATCCGCGGCGGGCTCGAGCGCCTGCTCGCAGCGCACCGCGCCGGCGAATGGACCGTCGAGCCCTCCGACGAGGACGTGCACTCCGCCGTCGAGCGGCGGCTGATCGACGACATCGGCGACGCCGGCAAGCGCCTGCACCTCGGCCGCAGCCGCAACGACCAGGTGGCGACCGACCTGAGGCTCTGGCTGCGCGGCGCGATCGAGGGCACGGCCGCAGCGCTCGAACGGCTGACCGCGGCGTGCACCGCCCTGAACGAGCGGCGCGGGCACCTGCCGCTTCCGGGCTACACGCACCTGCGCCGCGCGATGCCGTCGACCCTCGGCGACTGGATCCTGGCGTACCGCGCGGCCTTCGAGGCCGACTCCGTGCAGCTCGCGCAGTCCGCGGCGCGCATCACGACTTCGCCGCTGGGAAGCGGAGCGGGCTACGGCATCCCGCTCCCGCTCGACCGCGAGGGCGTCGCGAGCGAGCTCGGCTTCGACCGGCCGGAGGAGCCGGTGACGCTCACGCAGCTCGCGCGCGGACGCGCGGAGCTCGCCTACCTCACCGCCCTCGAGGGCGTCGCGCTCGACCTCGGCAAGCTCGTCTTCGACCTGTGGCTCTACAGCTCGGCCGAGTTCGGGTTCCTCATCCTGCCGGAGGAGCTCGCCACCGGGTCGTCGTTGATGCCGCACAAGCGCAACCCCGACCTGATCGAGCTGATCCGCGCGCACTGCCGCCAGGCGGTGGCCGACCGCGCCGCGCTGGTCGACGTGCTGCGCGACCTGCCGGCCGGCTACCACCGCGACTTCCAGCTCGTCAAGCAACCGCTCTTCCGCGCGCACGACCGGATGATGGCGGCCTTGCCCCTCGCGGCGCGCCTCGTCGAGTGGATGGAGTTCGACGAGAGCCGCCTCAAGAA
>JANQEJ010000015.1 GCA_028278425.1 Planctomycetota bacterium
CGGCTTGGGGCTGCCGGGTCTCGCAGTACCGCACGACGTCGACGCCGTCGACGAGCTCCATGACGAAGAAGAGCTGCCCGTCCGGCGTCCGGCCGGCGTGGTAGAGCGTGACGATGTTCGGGTGGTTGAGCCCGGCGGCGATCTGCATCTCGCGTTCGAAACGCGATAGCTCCCGCGTGGACGCCTGCCCGCCGCTGCGCAGGGTCTTGAGGGCGACGGTGCGGCCGGTTTGCCGGTCCGCGGCCGCGTAGACGACGCCCTGTCCGCCGCGGTGGAGCTCGCGACGGATCTCGAAGTCCTCCAGGCCGCGCGGCGCCGGACCCGGGTCCGCTGCGCGCACCGTTGGGTGGGGGCGCTCACCCAAAGCGCGCAGCTCGCCGAGCGTCCCGTCCTCCGCCAGCCGGGTTTCGACGCGGGTCTGGCACGCGGCGCACACTTCGACGTGCGCCATGACCGCGTCCGCCGATCCGTCGCCGACGGTCGCGCCGAGCGCGGTCCCCAGCTCTTCGTCCGACGGGCAGCGTGTCAAGGCGCCGGGTCCGCGAGCTCGTAGCTCGCCGTCAGCTCGGTCACGAGCTGTTTGAAGAGCGACTTGCACCGCTCGGTCGCCTTGTAGACGGTCCAGCGCGACGTCCCGAGCTCGCTCGCCACGTCCGCGGCGGGCTTCCCCTGGACGGCGTACAGCTCGAACGCGCGCAGGTGGCTCTCGCGCACCTCACCGCTGCGCCGGAGCGCGTCGAGGGCGTCCGCGATCAAACGGCGCCGGCTCTCCTCCTCCCAGAGGCGCTCGAGCTCGTCGTCGGCGGGCACCTGCGCAATCGCGGACTCCGTCTTCAGGGCCGGCCCCCGCTGGTGGCGGCGCTGGGCGTCCCGGACCCGGTTCTTGAGCACGGCCAGGACCCAGGTCCGAAGCCGCCCCTTGCTACGGTCGTAGCCGCCCCCCCGGGCACTCGCGACCACCTGGGCGAGGCACTCCTGGACGGCGTCGTGGGCGTCCGCCTCGGGGAGGCCCATCCGCGCGGCGACGCCGAGCAGGACGGGCCGCAGCCTCGAGTCGAACGCCTGCCACGCGGATGGGTCCTCCTCGGAGAAGAGGCTCTCGAGGAGAGCCGTCGTGGTCATCGACTGCGAGGGCGAGAGCATGCGCGGCCCCGGGGCCGGCCCTAGCTTGGACGAGACCCTGGCCCCGTGAGAGCCGGAATCCGGAGAACTCGCTCCTATACCGGAACGCGGGTTCGATTCCCGCCGCCTCCACCACGTCCCGCCCCTAGAGGGGGCCGCGGCGCCGCCTCAGGTCTCCGGACAGCAGCCCTTCACTTCCGCCTCGAGCGCGGCGATCCGCTCGCGGAGGGGCTCGACCTCCGCGGTGATCTCGTCCTCCGTGAACCGCGGCTGGATGTGCTGCGGGCAGTTCAGGTCCCAGGCGGTGATGCGGAACACGAACGCCCGCTCCGGCTTCGCGGCGTAGGCGGGGTCGGAGACGCGCTCGAGGAGCGCCGGGTCGTCCTCGACGACCTCGGCCGTGCCCCAGATCTTGATCCGCTTGCGGTTGGCGAAGTCCATCAGGAAGAGGAAGGCCTTCGGGTTGTCCGCGAGGTTCCCCATCGTGATGTACTGGCGGTTGCCGCTGTAGTCCGCGAAGCCGAGCGTCTTCTCGTCGAGGACCTTCAGGAACCCGGGCGGACCGCCGCGGTGCTGGACGTAGGGCTGCCCGTCGGCGTTCACGCTCCCGAGGAAGAAGGTGTCCCGCTCGGCGAGGAAGCTCGCGAGGTCGTCGGTCACGCGGTCGTTCCAGCCGCCGCGCTCTTCCATGCCGGCGTAGAGCTCGCGCGAGCCCAGGCGCTCCTGCACGGCCTTCACGGTCGGGGTGAACGCGACGTCGCTGATCGGCCCGTCGGTCATGATCGCCTCCTCGCCTTGGAAGGCCCGGTCGGGTGAATCCTTACCGGACTAGTTGACGAGCCCGTCGACGACCGCGTTGAAGGTCGCGCTCGGCCGCATCACCTTCTCCACCGTCGCCGGATCGACGCGGTAGTAGCCGTCGAGCTCAACGGGGTCGCCCTGGACGTCCAGGAGCTCCTTCAGGATCGTGCCTTCGTTCTCCGCGAGCTCTTCCGCCACCGGCGCGAAGCGCTCGGCGAGCGCCGCGTCGTCGGTCTGCGCCGCGAGCGCCTCGGCCCAGTAGCGCGTGAGCCAGTACTGGCTGCCGCGGTTGTCGAGCTCGCCGTACTTGCGCGACGGCGCGCGGTTCTCGAGCAGGTAGCGCGTGCTCGCCTCGTTCAGCGCGGCGCCGAGGACCCGCGCCTGCGGGTGGTCGTAGCGCTCCGCCACGTGCTCCAACGACGCGGCCAGCGCGAGGAACTCGCCGAGCGAGTCCCAGCGCAGGTGGTTCTCCTGCACGAGCTGCTGGACGTGCTTCGGCGCGGAGCCGCCGGCGCCGGTCTCGAAGAGGCCGCCGCCCGCCATCAGCGGGACGATGGAGAGCATCTTCGCGCTGGTGCCCACCTCGAGGATCGGGAAGAGGTCGGTCAGGTAGTCGCGCAGGACGTTGCCGGTGACCGAGATCGTGTCCTCGCCGCGGCGGATGCGCTCGAGGGAGAAGCGCGCGGCCTCGACCGGCGCGAGGATCTTGAACGTGAGCCCCTCGGTGTCCTCCTCGGCGAGGTAGCGCTCGACCTTCGCGATGAGCTCGACGTCGTGGGCGCGCGACGAGTCCAGCCAGAACACCGCCGGCGCTCCGGTCGCCCTTGCGCGGCGGACGGCGAGCTGGACCCAGTCGCGCACCGGGGCGTCCTTGACCTGGCACATGCGCCAGACGTCGCCGGACTCGACCGCGTGCTCGATCAGCGGCTCGCCCGAGGCGTCGACGACGCGCATCGTGCCGTCGGCGGGCACCTCGAAGGTCTTGTCGTGGGAGCCGTACTCCTCGGCCTTCTGCGCCATCAGGCCGACGTTGGAGACGCTGCCCATCGTCGTCGGGTCGAAGGCGCCGTTTTCGCGGCAGTCGTCGATGAGCGCCTGGTAGACGCCGGCGTAACAGCGGTCGGGGATGACCGCCTTGACGTCCTGGGTCTCGCCGGCGGGGTTCCACATCTTGCCGGATTCGCGGATCATCGCCGGCATCGACGCGTCGATGATCACGTCGCTCGGCACGTGCAGGTTCGTGATGCCCTTGTCCGAGTTGACCATCGCGAGCGCGGGCCGCACCGCGTACATCGCCCGGACGTCCGCCTCGATCGCGGCGCGCTCGTCCTCGGGCAGGTGCGCGATCTTGGCGAAGAGGTCGCCGAGCCCGTTGTTCGCGTCGACGCCGAGCCGCTCGAAGGTCTCGCGGTACTTCTTCCACAGCGGCGCGAAGAAGACGCGCACCGCGTAGCCGAAGAGGATCGGGTCGGAGACCTTCATCATCGTGGCCTTCAGGTGCAGCGAGAAGAGCACGCCGAGCTCGCGCGCGTCGTCGATCTGACGCGCGAGGAACGTGACAAGCTTCTTCTTGCTCATGAAGGTCGCGTCGATCACCTCGCCGGCCTCGAGCTCGATCGGGCCCGCCATCCGCGTGACCGCTCCGTCCGCCGCCTCGAGCTCGATCGTCACCTTCGTCGCCCCGGGCACCGTGGTCGAGCGCTCGTTCCCGCGGAAGTCGCCCGACTGCATGCTCGCCACGTGGGTCTGGCTGTCGGCCGACCACGCGCCCATGCGGTGGGGGTGGCTCTTCGCGTACGCCTTCACCGCCGCCGGCGCGCGCCGGTCGGAGTTGCCCTCGCGCAGGACGGGGTTCACCGCGCTCCCCTTGACGCGGTCGTAGCGCGCCTTCACCTCGCGCTCCTCGTCGGTCGCCGGCTCTTCGGGATAGTCCGGAAGGTCGCAGCCCTTTCCGCGCAGCTCGGCGATCGCCTTCTTGAGCTGCGGGATCGACGCGCTGATGTTCGGCAGCTTGATGATGTTCGCCTCGGGAGTCTTGGCGAGCTTGCCGAGCGCGGCGAGCGCGTCCTCCACCCGCTGCTCCTCGGTGAGGCGCTCGGGAAAGGCCGCGAGGATCCGGCCGGCGAGCGAGATGTCCGGCGACTCGACGCGGATCCCCGTCCCGGCGGTGAACCCGCGCAGGATCGGCAGGAAGGAGGCGGTGGCGAGCGCGGGGGCCTCGTCGGTGTGGGTGTAGAAGATGGACGGTGAGTCGGTCATGTTCCGGTCGTTGGGCGCCCGGGTGCTCCCGGTGCAACGGAGGCCCTTGCCTGGTGCGAAATCAAGCGGCCGACCACGGGCAAAAGGGCCGGAGACTTTAGCAGATTCCGGCGGGGCTCGCTGCGCTCAGTACCCGAGCGCCTTCAGCACGGGATCCAGCTCCTCCGAGTCGACGGGGACGCCGAGCGAGCGGCCCTCCGGCCAGAGCTCGAAGGTGGCGAGGCGCGCCTCCATCTCGCGGGCGACGTCGGGGCGCTCGAAGTAGAGGTTCGTCGTCTCCTGCGGGTCCGCCGTGAGGTCGTAGAGCTCGCGCGCGTGGCGCTCGAAGGCGATGGTGTACGCGACGACCGGCTCGACGGGCTCCCAATGGGCGGGCGGCATGGTCGCCTTGAGCTCGGCGCGCCGCTCCTCGAGCAGCGCGGTCATGTCCACCGACGGATCGAGCGCGGGCTTCGAGATGAGCTTCCAGCCGTCGTAGACGAGCGAGCGTTTCACGAAGCGGTGCTCGCCGACGCCGAGGACCGTCTCGCCGTAGGCCTCGAGGGGATCCCCGGGGTCGCCACCCTCCATGCGGCCGCGGAGGTCGAGCCCGTCGGTGGGGGGAGCGTCGATTCCGGCGAACGCCAGGATGGTCGGGAGCAGGTCGACGCTGCGCGTCACCGACTCGACGCGCGCGCCGGCGAGCTCGTTCCTCGGCAGCTTGATCAAGAGCGGGGCGTGCAGCGTCTGCTGGTAGAGCGAGATGATGTGTCCGTCGTAGCCGTGCTCGCCCAGGCTCTGGCCGTGGTCGGCGGTGAGGACGATCAGCGCGTCGTCGTACAGGCCCTCCTCCTTCAGGTGGTCGAGCAGCGCGCCGACGTGCTCGTCGGCGAAGGCGACGCGCGCGTCGTAGACGCTGCCGAAGCCTTCGGGCTGCTCGTCCTCATAGGGCCCGTGCGGGTCGAAGTAATGGACCCATTGAAAGACCCGCGGCTCGTCGCGGTGCGCGCGCAGCCAGTCGATCGCGCGCCGCGTGGCGTCCGCCGCGTCGGAGCGCACGTTCACGTTGCTGGCGCCGCTCTCCCAACTGTAGAGCTCGAAGCCCTGGTCCAGGCCGAACAGCGGGTGGAGCACCCCCGCGCTGATGATCGCGCTCGTGCGGTAGCCGTGCTGGCCCAGGATCTCCGGCAGGGTGTGGGCGCGCCCGTCGAGCCGGGTGGGGCCGTTCTCGTGAATCCCGTGGTGCACCGGGTCGAGCCCGGTCAGGATCGACGCGTGCGACGGCAGCGTCAGCGGCGCCTGGGCGTAGTGCCGCTCGAAGAGCACCGAGTCCGCCGCGAGCTCGTCGATCCGCGGGGACGTCCCCTCGGGGTAGCCGTAGCACCCCAGCCGGTCGAGGCGCGTCGTGTCCAGCGTGATGAGGACGACGCGCAGGGGCGGCGGCGCGTCGGAGCAGCCGAGCCCGAGGAGGGTGGGGAGGAGGAGCGCTCCGAGGCGAAGTTTCGCGCGTTCCATGGGATGGGCGCATCCTAGTCTGCCCCGGCCCGCGACGACCACCGTTCCGGCGGGCGCCGGGGCGCGCTAACGTGCTGGCTGGGCCGATGCACGAGCCGGCGGACGACGACGATTACGAGCGCATCGCGCGGGAGCTTTGGCATCCCGTCCTGCGCTACTTCTGGAAGCGAACGAGCGCGGAGGACGCGCGCGACCTCGCGCAGCGGGAGTTCCTCGACGGGCTCCGCGCGCTCCAGGGCGGACACGCGCCGGACCTCGACGACGTTCGAAGCTGGCGGCGGTACCTCATCGGGCAGGCCCGCAACCGCTGGCTGGACCACCGGCGCCGGATCGGCGTGGACGCCGTTCCGGAGGCGGTCGAAGCGCGGCTGCGCGCCGCGGAGGCGCCCGGCTCCCGGCGCGGGAACGACGCCGGTGAGCTCGCGCTCGCGGGGGACCGTCTCGCCGCGGTGCGCACGAGCCTCGAGCGCGTCGACGCGCGCACGCGCGCCGTCTGCTGGCTGCACTACGTCGACGGCGCCGAGCAGGACGACGCCGAGGTCGCGCGGGGCATCGAGCGGCTGAGCGCGTGCCTCCGCGAGGAGGGAGCGGCGGTGGACGAGGGGGAGCTCGACGGGATGCTCCGCGCCTGGGGCGCCGCCGAGCGCGCGGCGGCGGCGGGCGTCGAGGCGCTCGAGCCGCCGGCCGAGCTCCTCGACCCGATCCGGGCGGCGACGCGCAGGACGCGGCCGCGGCCGGTCGGGAGATGGATCGCGGTCGGGCTCACCTTGGTCGCGGTCGCGGTGGCGATCTCGCTCGTCATGGATCTCTTCGGAACCGGCGGTCCGGCGCCGGCCGAGGCCCCCACGATCGCGAGCGTCGTCCCGGCGACCGATCAGGCGCGGCCCGACGAAGGCGCGGAGCCGAGCTTCCGCACCGGCGACGAGGTGTGGCTCCACGTCGAGGTCGACAAGCCCGCCCAGGCGTTCGTGGCGTTCCTCGCGAGCGACCTGTCGATCGCGCCCCTGGGGGAGGGGAAGCCGATGCCGCTCCGGGCGGGACACACGGCCCTCGGTCCGTTCGTGCTCGACTCGGAGCCGGGGCAGGAGGCGTTCCTCGTGATCGCCGTCGTCGCCGGCGTCGACGGGCAGCGCGCGCTCGCCGCGCTGGCGGAGGCCGCGCAGGCCGGCGAGGAATCGGCGAAGCGCTTCGAGGGGCGGCTCGCCACCGTGCTCAAGACGCTGCGGCGGGAGAAGTCGCTCGCGGTGGAGCGCGCCGTCCTCGAGCACGAGCCCTGAGGGCGCGTCGTCAGTCGAGCGCGAGGTGGTGCCAGATCGTCACCGCCTTGCGGGCGCCGCCGTCCCCGCGCGCGGCGTCCCAGAGCGCGAGCGAGATCAGCGTCGCGCCCCCCGCCGCGAGCCCGCTCTCGGCGTCGAGCGGCCGGACGAAGAGCACGTTCCAGCGCCCCTCCTCCCAGCGCGCGTCCAGACGAACCGCCGGGTCCGCCTCGGCGTGGGCGCGCACGCGGCCCGGGCCGCGCCCGGCGAGCTGGCGCACCGGCGGGTCGTCGGCGTCGCCCGGGAACGGGCCGCCGACGCGCCAGAGGGGAACGTCCACGCGCGCGTCGGGCACGCCGAGCGGATCGAGGTCGTGCGGCAGCGGGTGGGGCGTCGACAGCTCGAGCAGCTCGAGCGCCTCGGGCCGCCACCACGCCTTCCACTGCCAGAGGTCGACCGGCCGGTCGGCGGCGCCCATGGCGAACACCGGCGGGTCGTCCGCGAGGGGCGCAAAGGCGACGGCGATCGAGTCGGGCTCCGCGCTGCGCCCGGCGAGCGGGTCGTCGTCCCGCGTGCGGTCGTGCCAGGTCAGGTGGAGCGCCAGGCGCTCGCCGTCGTGAAGCGCGCGCAGGAAGACGCCCTGCTGGACGTCCTCGCGCCACCAGAGCGGCATCAGCGGGATCCACCGCGCGCGCTCCCCGTCCCAGCGGCCGTCGTCGGCGCGGGTCGGAACCGCCTCCACGCGCCGGGCGCGGAGCTCGCGGCGCTTCTGCACCGACCAGCGCCACTCCTCGGGATGGATGATCGAGCGCACGTACTCCGCCAGGGCCCACGCGTCCTCCGGGTCTTCGAAGCGCGTCGCGACCATCGGCGTTCCCGGCATCCCGGCTAGGATGCGGGCGAGGATCTCCTCGCGCTCGACGCCGCCGCGCAGGAGCCCACCGGTGAAGTCGCGCGGCCTGCCCGGCGTGCCGTCGTCGTTCCAGAGCGGCAGGTCGGTGGAGCCGCGGCCGTCGGCGCCGTGGCAGGCGGAGCACTGCTGCAGGTAGATCGCGCGGCCGCGGTCGATCAGCGCGTCGGTCGCGAACGGCGGCGTCCCCGCGCCGACCGGGGCGCCGGGCGTCAGCTCCTCCGCCGCCAGCCGCTCCGCGTCGGCGATCGCCAGCTCGACGTTCTCGCGGCGCGCGTCCTCGAGCAGCTCGTCCGCGCGCCCGTCGACCGCTAGGTCACGGACATGGCGTGCCAGAGCGAGAAGGTTGGCCTCTCCCATCCATGCCCACCCAGGCATCGCGGAACCCGGCATTCCCCTTCGCAGGGTCCGCAGGAGATCCTCCTCGCTCGGCACGCCATTTTCCGTTGTCACAAGGTGAAAGCCGCCCGCGCGGAAGCTGCGGACGGGAGGACGGAGGTAAGGGGCGGCCGGTCCGTCCGCGTCGCCGTTCGTTCCGTGGCAAGCCGCGCAGTGTCGCGCAAACAGCCGCGCGGCGTCGCCGGGCTCGGCGGGCTGGACCGCCTCGGGAGAAGAATCGAGGTGGCAACCGGCCGTTGCGGCGAAGGTGACGACGGAGAGAAGCGGACCGACCGCGATCCATGTCCTCTTCACGCAGGCAGTCTCGTCGCCGCGCGGCATCGCGGCCATGCGCAGAGGTTCGCAGACCGGCGGGGATCAGGGGCGCAGGCCCGCGCGCCGCCGCTCCGCTGCGTCCTCGGCACCGCGGCGCTACGCAGGCGTGCGCATGGCCGCGGCGCGGCGCGCCGCCCCATCCTGGCGGTGGACCCCTCGAGAAGGCCCCGAGCGACGGACGAAGCCATGCACCAGATCCCGCTCTCCCTGTTTCTCACCACGACCGCCCTGGGCGTCCTCCCGGGCTCCGCGCGCGCTCCGCGCGCCGCGTCGGAGGACCTGGAGGAGCGCATCGGCGCCGCGGTCGCGGCGGCGATGGAGGAGGACCGGATTCCCGGCGTCTCTGTCGCCGTTCACCTCGGAGCCGACTCGCTCCTCGCCGACGGCTGGGGCGTCGCCGATCCCGACGACGACGAGCCGGCGGGGACCGACAGCGGCTACCGCGTCGGCACGATGACCGAAGCGTTCCTGGTGACGGCCGCGTTGAGGCTCGCCGAGGAGGGCAAGCTCGACCTCGAGGACGAAGTCCACGAGCACGTCAAGCAGGTCAAGCTCGAGGGCGAGTCGATCACCCTCCACCAGCTCATGACGCACACGTCGGGGCTGCCGTCCTATACCGATTACGCCCTGAGCCGGCAGGGGGGAGACCAGGACCTGGCGGTGGGGGACGTCCTGACCTGGCTCGGCGGGATGCCGCTCGACGCGTCGCCGGGAACCTGCTTCGCCTACTCGAACACGAACGTGCTCCTCCTGGGCCTCGTCGTGGAGGACGTGACGCGCCAGCCGGCCCCCGTGATGCTGAAGAAGCTCGTCTTCGACCCGTCGGGCATGGCGGACACGATCTACTGCGCCGACGGCCCGCCGCTCGTCGAGGGCGCCGAGATCCAGCACGAGTTCGGCGGCGAGATCGTGGTCGAAGGGGAGATCCCCGTGCCCTTCGGCGCCGCCGGTCTGTGCTCGACCGCGCCGGATCTCGTTCGCTGGATGCGCGGGCTCGTCGAGCGCGACCTCGTCGACGAGGTCTCCTTCCGGCGCATGGCGTCCGACCACCCGCTCGCCGACGGCACGCCGACCGGGCGCGGCTACGGCTTCGACCTCGCCGAGCTCGACGGCTTCGCCGCGCTGACCTGCGGCGGCGGCATGGCGGGAGCGCGCGTGCACGTGGCGCACTACCCCGGGCCGGACCTCACGATCGCCGTTCTGGCCAACGCGGACGACGCGCGGGTCGACGTGCTCGAGCGGCGGATTGCCCGCCTCGTTCTCGATCTCCCGCAGCCCGGGTTGCAGGACGAGCCGCTGACGGACGAGCAGCGCGCGAAGTACCTCGGCTCCTACTACGTGGGCTGCTCGGAGTACTACGTCGGCGAGGCGGACGGACGGCTCACGGTGGACCCTCCGCTCGGACCGCGGTGGTTCATGCTCTTCCAGGGAGGCGACGCCTTCGTGTGCGCCGACGACCCGGACATCCGGGTGGAGTTCCACGTCGACGACGACGGGCCGGCGCGGTCGTTCCTGCTGGACGAGCACGGGATCACGACGGTGGCGACGCGCATGTAGGGCGAACCCGGAGGCTCTCGACCTCTTTACGCTCGCTGCATCAAAAACCAACTTCCCAGGCCATCGCCCGCGGCTAGACTCGGTGCAGGCTATTCGCTCCCCTCGGCCCGTCGCTCGGCCTCTCGCGACGGTCCGGCTCGAACGTGCTCAGGAAGGTAGCTCCCACCGTTGCGGCGTATCGCCGCCAAAGGGGGACCTCCCTATCGGAACGGCCCAAGGGGGACCCCCACAACCCTGCGATTCTGCGGAGGAACAACGATGAGAGCATTGGACGTGACCAAAAGGCCCGCCGTCTTCGGCGCGGCCGTCCTGGCGTTCGCCGGAGCGGCGGGCGCGCAAGTCCTCGTGTGCGAGGACTTCTCGTATCCCGACGGGAGCCTCGTCCCGAACGGCGGCTGGTCGAACCACAGCGGCACCCCGGGCGACCTCCTGGTCTCGAGCGGCCAGGTGGTCGTCGAGCACGGGACGCCCTCCGAGGACGCGAACATCACGTTCACGCCGGTCTCGGGGAACATCTACTACGGGATCGACTTCTCCGTCGACGACCTGGGGGCTCCGTACTCCGGCGGCGACAACGAGTACTTCGCCCACTTCCGTGTGAACTTCGACTTCTCGGCGCGCCTCGACGTCGTGCCCCCGACGAATACCGGCGACTACACCGTCGGCATCGCGAGCGACGACTCCACCGCGGACGCGATCTGGGCCACGGACCTGACCTACGGGACCACGTACCGCGCCATCGTGCGCTACGACCAGGACGCCAACATCGCCGAGCTATGGATCGACGCCACGGCCTCGACGGACACGTCGATCCTCGGCGACGATCAGCCGGATCCCGGCGACACGCCGGTGTCGTTCGCGCTCCGCCAGTCGGACTCGTCCGAGAACGAGACCGTCCGTGTCGACAACCTGCGGGTCGGCCTGACGTTCGACGACTGCCTGCTCTCGACGCTGTGCTCGCCCGGGACCCAGACGCCGCGCTTCTCCGTGCCCGCCAACCCGGGCGCGCTGAACCCCGGCGGCCAGCCGAACGTCGGCACGACCTGGAACCCGACGGTCGAGGACCCGGCGGGCGGCCCCATCCCCGGCAGCATCACCGACGTCATCATCGTCTCGGCTACTCCTCTTCCGGGACCGGGCCTGCTGTGCACCATCCCCGGAGCGGGTCTGACGTTCGTCCAGCCCACGCCGGGCGATCCGTTCGCCATCGCGATCCCGGACGTCCCGTCGTTCGTCGGCGCGGCGGTCTGCACGCAGGGGGCCGGCGTCGATGCGTCGCTGTCCCTGGTGCTGACGAACGCGCTCGACCTCGTGATCGGCGGCTGAGCCGCCGGACCCCGGCCGACTCCCCGAGTCGACCGCACGGGAGCAAGGGCCGCGGTGGAGCGATCCGCCGCGGCCTTTCCCGTTTCGGACGGACCGCGCCGGAGCGCGGCGGTCCGGAGCGCCCCTTTCTCCCGCTTGATGCGCGCTGCATCGAAATCCAACTTCGCAAGAAACGTCGGACTGATAGACTGACCGCTCGGCTTTCGCCCCCCGGAGCCGAGGAGCGGCTGCTTGCCGCCCGGCGGCTCGAAAACGTGCTCAGGAGGGAGTTCCCACCCATGCGTACCCCGTACCTCTTCGGCGGCCTGGTGCTGCTCGGCGGCCTTGCAGCCGCGCAGAATCCCCGCCCGTCCACCAACCTCAACGCCTGCGCGGAGGTCAGCTTCGACCCGCAGGTGGCGACCGAAGGCGACCTCAGCATCGCCTTGCTCAGCTCCGGCGACTCGGGCGCGGGAGCGGCCCACATCGACGCCTACCTCTCCGACGGACGCGGCATCGACTGGACCGGTCCGACCCAGATCGACGGGGACGGGACCGGCGCCCGCAAGGACCTCGACGATCCGAGCTACGTTCAGATCGTCGACGGCGTCATCCACGTCATCTGGAAGGACGACCGCGGCGCCGACACCGACGTCTACTACAACAAGTCGGAGGACGGCGGCACCACCTGGGCCGGCGAAACTCTGCTCGACACGGCGCTGCACGGCGACACGTTCGGCGCGCGCATGTCCGTCTCCGGACACCACGTCTACGTCTGCTACGAGGCCAACGAGCCCGGCGGCGGCAGCGACGACCAGCTCCTCGTCGTGTCCTCCCTCAACGGGGGAGCGACGTTCAGCACCGCGTTCAACCCGTCGACGGGCGGCGGCCCGGGCTCGGGCGTCGACGTCGACAACCTCGACATGAAAGCGGACGACCTGACCGTGCACGTGGTCTGGACCGACGACCGCCCCGGTGCCAGTCTTGGGAACGGCGTCTTCTACCAGCGCAGCGAGGACGGCGGCGCGTCGTGGCTCGTCTCGGAGATCCAGATCGACCCCGGCACCGGCGACGCGACGACCGGCGCGGTCTCGCTCGCGCTCGACGGCGACACCGTCGCCGTCTCCTACGACTACGAGACGACGGGCAGCGGCAACGAGTCGCTGTACGTCTCCACGTCGATCGACGGCGGCGACACCTGGAGCGGCGGCGTGTTCGTCGGCGACTACACCGACGTCACGCACGACGTGGACAACAGCCGGCTGATGACCTCCGGCGGCAACCTGATCGCCGTATGGGAGGACGACCGTTCGGGCAGCGACGAGATCTACGTCGCCACCTCGACCGACGACGGCGCCACCTGGGACGAGCAGTCCGCGAGCCTCGGCACCGGCGGCTTCCCGCGCGTCTCCAACGTGAGCGGCGGCGACGAGGCCGGCGCGGCCGTCTGCTTCACCGGCGGGGGCTTCCCCGAGACCTCGATCTACGCCGTGTCCATCGACAACGGCGTGACCTTCACCGGTCCGCTCAGCGTGTCCGACACCCCCGGTGACTCGGACTTCGCGGAGGTCAAGTGGAACGACCTCTACAACAACTACGTCGCGGCGTGGCTCTCCGACGAGTGCGACGACGGCGGCGGCGGCTTCTTCAACGCCGGCTTCGTCGGTGGAGTCCGCCCGCAGACGCTGACGCCGAACGGCTTCCCCGGCCCGCCGACGTTCAGCTTCGACTTCGACCTCTTCAACTCAGGCTGCGGCACCACGGGTTGGGCGCTCGCCAGCCTCACGCCCGGCTCCCTGACCCTGGTGGGCGACGGGCGCGAGCTCGGCGTCGGATTCGACGCGGTCCTGAACACGTCGGCCGGTCTGGCCCTCGCGGGGGTCGGCCTCTTCGACGCCGGCCTCGACGGTTCGGGCAGCGGCTCGACGACGCCGTTCTCGACGAACCTGCCCCCCGGCACGACGCTGCTCATGGTGGGCCTCAACGTCGACCTCGGGACGCTCACGATCTGCGACATCTCCGACGTCGTGACCAAGACGTTCTGACGAACGGAAACCCTCCGGTCTCACGGGAGGCCGCGGCCGTCGGGCCGCGGCCTCTTTCCTTTGGAGCGGTCGCGGCAGGCGACTAGACTCCGGCCGATGCGCCGCTGGCTCCCGTTTGCGCTCCTCCTGAGCGCTTGCCACATCCCCGAGGCGAACGTCTACAACATCCGCGAGGTGCGCGACCTCGACGGCAGCGCCAACCGCGTGGGCGCGCCGATGGAGGAGCTCGAGTACCTGTTCCGGCGGAGCCTCCTCTCCAACATGGCGAGCGGCGACCTCGGGCTCGGCGAGAAGGAGGACGGGCCCATCGAGGACCCGGACACGATCGCGCTGGAGAACCTGGTCGCGCTGGCGGAGTGCGACTCCGACGACCCCTTCACCCTCGGCCTGCAGGTCGAGGTCTTTTCGTGGCTGTCGGTCGACGACAACTACGCCCTGGCCCGCGAGCGCTCGACCCTCGAGCTCGGCAAGCTCGGGAAGCTCCTCGGCGTGAAGCAGCCGCAGCAGCTCCAGGAGGGCGAGGTGGCCGCGACGCCGACCGAGGTGGCCGACGTGCTCGGCGACCTGATCCGCCACACGCGCCCGTTCCTCGAGGGGAACCCCGGCGACCGCGAGGCCCTGGCGGAGACCTGCGCCGAGATCTCGGCGCTGACGCTCAACCGCGAGGGCTCGCGGCGGCTGCTCTCGGCGAGCAACGTGCTGCTCAACGCCGCCGGCTTCGACGACGACGACGTCGCCGCGCTCCGCTCGACCCACCGCGAGCTGATGGAGCGCTCCGTCGCGCTCGCCCTCGGCGAGACGGTGCGCGACCGCCACGAGATCGTGCGCGCGGCGTCCGTCGACGCCTGCGTCGCCGTCAGCGACAACGGCCTGCCCTCCGTTCAGCTCCAGGCCCTCGAGGACCCGTTCAGCGTGGTCGTCCTCCGCGTGCTGCGGAGCATCCGCGCGAACGGGATCCCCCGCTCCGAGACCGAGCTCGCCGGTGAGGACGTGGCGCGCTGGCGGCTGCTCTGGCTGGAGCAGCTCATCGCGGCGTCCCAGGACCTGCGCGGCGAGGTGTCGATCGCGGCCTGCCTCGCCCTGTCCGAGGTCTCCGGCGCGCCGCTTCGGTCGCTGCGCTGGGAGGACTGGAGCATCTGGTGGGAGGAGGAGGTGCGTTCCGCGCCAAGCCCCAGAAGTGCCGGGGACGAAGCGGCCGATAACGCTCCGTCTTGAGCTCCCCCTCCCCGGACCGCCCCCGTTGGCGGAAGCGCCTCATCGGCTGGCTGCGGCTGGCCGCCGGGCTCGCGATCCTGCTCCTGGTGGCCCGCACCCTTCCCTGGTCGGATCGGCTCGTCTGGAACGCGGGCGTCGGCGAGGAGGTGGTGAGCCACAGCCTCGACGGCGAGATCGTCGGCGGCGACTGGACCGGCACCGCGATCCGCTTCCGCGTGGCGGAGGGCCAGGAGGTCGCCGACGTCTGGCCCGCCGCGGTGCGCGCGGCGGCGGCCGCCGGGGAGGAGGTGGCCGTCGCGCGGACGGAGGAGCCGGACGCGGCGCTCGGCGGCGGCTACGACTGGAAGCCGAGCATGCCGCGCGCCTTCCGCGAGATGGATCCCGGCGGGCTGCTCAAGGCGCTCCTCTTCTTCAGCCTCGGCATGGCGACGGTGATCACGCGCTGGTGGCGCCTCCTGCACGTCGTCGGGTGCACGACGACCTGGTTCAACAGTTGCCGGCTGACGTTCCTCGGCATGTTCTTCAACCTGGTCGTGCCGGGCCTGACCGGAGGCGACGTGATCAAGGGCCTCATCGTGGCCCACGAGAACCCGGGCAAGCGGGCGGACGCCCTCGTGTCGGTCGGCGTCGACCGGCTGATCGGCATCATCGCGCTCGCGGGGATGGCGATGGTCGTGATCCTGCTCGTCGGGGCGGAGTTCGCGGAGCTGCGCCTGCCGGTCCTCGCGTTCCTCCTCGCCGGGATCCTGGGGGCCCTCGTCTACGTCAACAAGACGCTGCGGAGCTTGGTGCGCTTCGACGCGCTGCTCGCGAAGCTTCCCCTGGGCGACAAGCTGAAGTCGCTCGACGACGCGCTGCTCACGTACGGTCGGCGTCCCGGCGAGCTGCTCTTCGCCGCCGCGATCTCGCTCCTGAACCACGTGCTCGTCGCCTTCGGCTTCGTCGCCCTCGGCGGAGCGTTCCAGGTCACCGGCGCCTCGGTCCTCGACTACTTCGTGATCGTCCCGGTGGGCAACATGGTGAGCGCCCTGCCGCTCGCGCCGGGCGGCTGGGGCCTGGGCGAGGCGATCTACAAGTTCCTCTTCGAGATGGTCGGCGCCGACGGCGGGCTCGGCGTGGCGGTGAGCGTGACCTTCCGGCTCTGCATGCTGCTCTTCGGCCTGATCGGCGGTGTCTTCCTGCTCCTGCCCAGCCAGCGGCGCGAGCTCCACGAGAGCGAAGAGGACACCGCCGATTGACCCACCCCGATTGACGCCACGGACCCGCCGCGATCGAATGTCGCGACCCTTCACCCGAGCCAAGACCACCCCATGTCCCTCCTCGTCGTCGGAACGATCGCCTTCGACTCCGTCGAGACGCCCTACGACCGCCGTGACGAGGTCCTGGGCGGCTCGGCCACGCACTTCGCGTACGCCGCCTCGCCGTTCGAAGCCGTCCGCCTGGTCGGCGTCGTGGGCGAGGACTTTCCCGACAAGCACCTGGGCGAGTTCCGCGACCGCGAGATCGACTGCGCCGGCGTCGAGGTGGCCCAGGGCAAGACCTTCCGCTGGGGCGGGCGCTACGAGGCGGACTGGAACACCCGCCACACGCTCTTCACCGACCTGAACGTGCTCGAGACCTTCGACCCCAAGGTCCCGGAGCAGCACAAGGACACGCGCTTCGTGTTCCTGGCCAACGGAACGCCGTCGGTCCAGATGCGCGCCCTCGAGCAGTGCGACAAGGCGGAATTCGTCGTCGCCGACACGATGAACCTCTGGATCGACATCGCGAAGGAAGACCTGCTCGCGGTCCTGCAGCGCATCGACGGCGTCGTCCTGAACGACGAGGAGGCGCGGATGCTGACCGGCGAGACGAACCTCATCCGCGCGGCGCGCGCGACGCTCGGGCTCGGACCGCGGTTCGTGATCCTGAAGAAGGGCGAGCACGGCGCCTTCCTGATCGGCGACGACCTCCACTTCGCGCTACCGGCCTACCCGGTGGACGAGGTGCTCGACCCCACCGGGGCGGGGGACTCCTTCGCCGGGGGGTTCATGGGCTACCTCGCGTCGGTCAAGAACACCCAGCCGCACACGCTGCGCCGCGCGATGCTCTACGGGACGGTGACCGCGTCCTTCTGCGTCGAGGGCTTCAGCGTGGACGCGCTGGCGGCGAGCGACCGCTCGGCGATCGAGACGCGCTACAACGAGCTCGCGTCGATCGTCACCCTTTAGGCGGGCGATGGACGCGAGGCTCTTCGTCGCGCTCAAGCTCGGCGTGGAGCTCGGCCGGCGGGCGATGGGGGAGGTCAGCGCCGCCCTCGCGGCGAGCCGCGGGCTCCGGAGCGTCCGGCCCGAGGGGCTGCACCTGACGCTCTTCTTCCTGGGCGACGTGGAGACGGAGCGGATCGACCCGCTGATCGCGGCGCTGGAGGCCGCCCTCGCGGACGCCCCCGCGCCGCGCCTCGTCGTCGAGGGGACCGGGGCCTTCCCGCGCCGCGGTCGCGAGCGGGTGCTCTGGCTCGGGGTCCGCGAGGAGGAGACGTCCGCCGGACGGCTCGCGAAGCTGCACGCGCTCACCCTGGGCGCGGTCGAGGCGCTCGGCTTCGACACCGCTGAGGAGCGCGGACGCCCGTTCCGCCCGCACCTGACCGTGGCCCGTCCGCGCGGCCGGAGCGCGCGGGTCGCCGACGCCTTCTACGCGGTCGCTCCGGAGCTCCGGTGGCGTCCGGGGGAGGTCGCGCTGGTCGAATCGGTGCGGCGTGGTCCCGGCCCGCCGTTCTACGAGGCGCGGCGGACGTTCGCGCTGTCGCGCGATTCCTGACGGAAAAGACCGCCACCGAAACCGGCGCTCGACGGTCCTCCGCCCGGGGGCGCAATCCCCCGCCGAGATGCTTCCTGGCGACCCACGGCCGCGCTAGGATCGGCTCTTTCGGGGGGTGGGAGCCAACCCACCAAAGACCACGCAAGACGAGAATCATCCATGGCAGTCTCCCGCTCCAAGGGCCCGGCCAAGGGCGCTCCCGCCGCTTCGCAGACCGGCAACCGGGACAAGGCGCTCACCGCCGCGCTCTCCGAGATCGAGAAGAACTACGGCCGCGGCGCGATCATGCGCCTCGGCGACGAGTCGCTGATCAAGGAGATCCGCGGCATTTCCTCGGGCTCGATCTCCCTCGACATGGCGCTCGGGGGCAAGGGCTTCCCGCGGTCGCGGGTCGTCGAGATCTACGGCCCGGAGAGCTCCGGCAAAACCACCCTGGCCCTGCACGTCGTCGCCAACGCGCAGAAGGGGGACGGGATCTGCGCCTTCGTGGACGCCGAGCACGCGCTCGACCCGGCCTACGCCCGGAAGCTCGGGGTGAAGCTCGACGACCTCCTGGTCAGCCAGCCCGACACCGGCGAGCAGGCGCTCGAAATCGTCGACACGCTGGTCCAGTCGAACGCGGTCGACGTGGTCGTCGTCGACTCGGTGGCGGCGCTCGTGCCGCGGGCCGAGATCGAGGGCGAGATGGGGGACAGCTTCGTCGGCCTCCAGGCGCGCCTGATGAGCCAGGCGATGCGGAAGCTGACCGGCTCGATCTCCAAGTCGGACTGCCTCGTGATCTTCATCAACCAGATCCGCGAGAAGGTCGGCGTGATGTTCGGCAGCCCGGAGACGACGCCGGGCGGGCGGGCGCTGAAGTTCTACTCGTCCGTGCGCTGCGACATCCGCCGCATCGGGCAGATCAAGGAGGCGGACCAGGTCGTCGGCAACCGCACCAAGGTCACCGTCGTCAAGAACAAGATCGCGCCGCCCTTCCGCAAGGTCGAGTTCGACATCATCTACAACCGGGGCATCAGCAAGGAAGGCGAGATGCTCGACCTCGGGCTGGAGCACCGCCTGGTGCTGAAGTCCGGCACGTGGTTCTCGCTCAAGCACCCCGAGGAGGGCGAGATCCGGCTCGGCCAGGGCCGCGAGAAGGCGCGCCAGTTCCTCGCGGACAACCCCGATCTCGCGCAGGTGCTCGAGGACTCCATCCGCGCCGCCCTCGCGCCCAAGCCGGAGCCCACCGCGCCCGCGAAGACCCCCGACGCGGTCCAGCCCGCGGCGCCCCCGGCCCAGGAAGCCAAGGGGGGAGCGGCCAAGCCGGCCGCGAGCGCCAAGTAGACCGAGGATGAGCCCGACGCCCACCGCCGACTCCGTGCGGCGCCAGTTCCTCGACTTCTTCGTCGAGCGGGGGCACCGCGAGGTGCCCTCGGCTCCCGTGGCGCCCCTGGACGACCCGACGTTGCTCTTCACCAACGCGGGGATGAACCAGTTCAAGGACGTGTTCCTGGGAACCGGGCGGCGGGACTACACCCGCGCGGTGGACACGCAGAAGTGCATCCGCGTGTCGGGCAAGCACAACGACCTCGAGGAGGTGGGGCACGACACGTACCACCACACCTTCTTCGAGATGCTCGGCAACTGGTCCTTCGGCGACTACTTCAAGGAGGACGCGATCGTCTGGGCCTGGGAGCTCCTCACCGACGTGTGGAAGCTCCCGAAGGAACGCCTCTGGGTCACCGTGTTCGGCGGCGACGAGGCGGACGGGCTGCCCGCGGACGAGGAGGCCGAGCGGGTCTGGCGGGAGAAGACCGACATCGAACCGAGCCGCATCCTCCGCTTCGACCGGCGCGACAACTTCTGGGAGATGGGGGACACCGGGCCCTGCGGGCCGTGCTCCGAGATCCACCTCGACCGCGGGGGTCCCGACAGCAACCCGGACGACGGCGCCGACCGGAAGATCGGCGTCAACGCCGGCAACGAGCGCTTCATCGAGCTCTGGAACCTCGTCTTCATGGAGTTCAACCGGCTGGACGACCGCTCGCTGAAGAAGCTGCCCGCGCAGCACGTCGACACCGGGATGGGGTTCGAGCGCGTACTCTCGGTGCTCCAGGGGAAGCGTTCGAACTACGACACCGACCTCTTCGCGCCGATCTTCGCGCGGCTCGGCGAGCTCTGCGGGCGGGAGTACGGCGCGTCCCTCGACGACCCCGGCGACGTCGCGTTCCGCGTCATCGCCGACCACGCGCGCGCCGCGTCGTCGTCTTTCGCCGACGGCGTGCTGCCGTCGAACACCGGACGCGGGTACGTGATGCGCCGGCTGATCCGGCGCGCGTCGCGCTACGGGCGACAGAACCTCGGGCTGGAGGAGCCCTTCCTCTGGCGGATCGTTCCCACGATCGCCCAGGTTCTCGGCGACGCCTTCCCCGAGCTCCGCCAGCGCGAGGAGCACGTCCAGCTCCTGGTGCAGGAAGAGGAGAAGGCCTTCGGCCGCACCCTCGACCGCGGGCTGACGCGCTTCACCGAGCTGGCCGACCGGGTCGAGGGAACGCTACCGGGCGCGGAGGCCTACGACCTCTACGCGACCTACGGCTTCCCGCAGGACCTGGTCGAGCTCATGGCGCGCGAGCGCGGGCTCGCGGTGGACCTCGACGGCTGGGAGAAGGCGAGACGGGAGCACCAGGACGCGAGCCGCTCGGAGGGGAAGTTCCGGCAGCTCCTCACGGCGGAGCAACTCGAGTCGCTCAAGCCGACGCGCTCGACCTACCACGACGAAGGCGCGAACGCCTACGACCTCGACACAGTCGTTCTGGGTTTCTTTCCGGGCTCGGAAGGAGCACCCGACGTGCTCGTTCTCGAGGCGAGCCCGTTCTACGCCGAAGCCGGCGGCCAGATCGGCGACACGGGCGACGTCGGAGCGCCGGACGGGACGTTCCGTTTCCGGGTCGAGGACACCCAGAAGCTCGGTGCGGTCGTGGCGCACATCGGCACCGCCGAAGGCAACATCGACGCCGGCGGTCAAGTGAACGCGCGCGTCGACCTCATGCGCCGCGACATGATCCGCAAGAACCACACGGCGACACACCTGATGCACGCCGCGCTGAAGACGGTCCTCGGCGACCACGTCAACCAGCAGGGCTCGTACGTCGGGCCGGACCGGCTCCGCTTCGACTTCTCGCACCCGCGCGCGGTGACGACCGAGGAGATCGAGCGCATCGAGGAGCTGGTCAACGGCCAAGTCTTCCGCAACCCGACGATCGGCACGACGCTCGAGAACCTCGAGGAGGCCAAGGCCCGCGGCGTCGTGGCGCTCTTCGGCGAGAAGTACGACGACGAGGTCCGCGTCGTCGACGTGCCGGGCTACTCGACCGAGCTCTGCGGCGGCACCCACGTCGCCGCGGCCGGGGACATCGGCCCCTTCGTCCTCGTCTCCGAGGGCGCGATCCAGGCCGGCGTTCGCCGCGTCGAGGCCCTGACCGGACCCGCCGCCGTCGAGTGGATCCAGGAGCAGCGCCGCCTGCTCGTGGAGACCGCGCGCAGCCTGAAGGCCGCGCCGGCGGAGCTCCCCGCGCGCGTGCAGGCGCTCCAGCAACAGGTCAAGGAGGCCAAGAAGGCGAAGTCCAAGAGCGCGAAGGCCGACGTCGGCGCGGCGCTCGAGGCGGTCCGCTCCCAGCTCCAGGAGCTCGGCGGCGTGCTGGCCGGCTGCGCGCGGGTCGACCTCGACCAGAAGGCGCTCCGCGACCTCGCGACGCGCGTGAAGTCCCTCTCCGCCGACCTGGCCGTGGTGCTGCTCGGCTCGGACGGCGGCAAGGTGCCGTGGATCGCGATCTGCCAGGGCGACGCCCAGGAGCGGGGTCTCGCGACCCCCTCGCTCGTCGAGCACCTGAAGCAGCACCTCGGCGGAGGCGGCGGCGGCAAGCCCGACCTGGCCCAGGGCCAGGGGCAGAACGCCGGGGGCGTCGAGAGCGCCGCCACGGCGATCCGCGAGCAGCTCGAAAGCGCCCTCGGCGGTTGATTGACACCCCTTTCGGCCGTCCCTATCCTTCTTCGCCCCATGCCGCACCCCAAGCGCCGAACCTCCCATCACCGCCAGGGCATCCGCCGCTCCCATCTCGCCCTGAAGCCGGCCCAGCTCGCCCACTGCGCCCGCTGCAGCGCCGTGACGAAGCCCCACCGCGTGTGCGACAACTGCGGCTACTACGGCTTCTCCAAGGGCAGCGAGAAGAAGGGGACCGAGGTCTTCCCGAAAGAGGACTTCTAGCCCCGCCGACCCGCCCCGGAGCCTTCGGGAATGCTCTCGAACCGCATCGCTCTGGACGTCATGGGGGGCGACCTCGCCCCCGCGGCGCCGATCGACGGCGCGCTGCGCGCCTGCTCCGCTCTGGGCACGCTGCGCATCGCCCCCGAGCGGATCGTCCTCGTCGGGCAGGAGGAGACGATCCACGAGCACCTCGAGGAGCGCGGCGGCAACCCCGGCTTCGCCGTAAAGCACGCGAGCGAGGTCATCGAGATGGACGAGGCGCCCGCCGCGGCCCTGCGCGCGAAGAAGGACGCGTCGATCGCGGTCTGCGTCGGCGCGGCCCGGGGCAACGAGGCCGGTGCGGTGGTCAGCATGGGCAACACCGGGGCCTGCGTCGGAGCCGCGACCCTCGGCCTGCGCACGCTGGAGGGCGTGCGGCGCCCCGGGATCGCGGTCACCCTCGACCTGACCGGCCACCCGGTGACCATCCTCGACATGGGGGCGAACATCGCGCCCAAGCCGGACCACCTCTACCAGTACGGCGTGATGGGGGCGGTGTACATGCACCGCTGCCTCGGAACGCGCCGGCCGCGGGTGGGGCTACTCAACATCGGCGAGGAGGCCGGGAAGGGCACGGACCTCCTGAAGGAGGCCCATCGGCTGCTCGAGGGCGCCGACGTGAACTTCGTGGGCAACCTGGAGGGCGGCGACATCTTCAAGAACGCCGCCGAGGTGGTCGTCACGGACGGTTTCACCGGCAACGTGATGCTGAAGCTCCTCGAGGACTTCTCCGGCTTCATGCTGAAGCTCGTCCTGAAGGAGCTGAAGGACCACGGGGCGGTGTGGGGCGACGAGGCCCTCGCCAACGTGCGGCGCAACATCGACTACGCCGAGTACGGCGGGGCGCTCCTGCTCGGCGTCAACGGGGCGGTCGTGATCGGCCACGGCCGCTCCGACGCGACGGCCATCGCCAACGCGATCGGGCTCGCGTGCCGGGCGATCGACGCGAACGTCAACCAGCACATCGTGGACGGGCTGGCCCGCGTCGACGCCGCGCCCTAGGAGCCTCGTTCAAGGCCGAACCCGGGAAAAATCCGGCCGGAAACGCCGGAAACCGCGGCCCCTGCCTTCTTGAGTCGCGCCTTCGATTTGCGCATATAGAATGCCGCCGCCGCAGGGGGAGCACCGTGCGAACGGGCCCGCCGCGACCGCCGTCGCGGCTCTCGAGCATCCATCATGACGTCCAGAGTCCGCGTGGGAATCGCCGGGACCGGCGCATACGTGCCCGAGCGGGTCGTCCCCAACGCCTACTTCGAGGAGATCGTCGACACGTCGGACGAGTGGATCGTCCAGCGCACCGGCATCCGCGAGCGGCGGTTCGTCGCGGACGACGAGGCCTGCTCCCACCTTTGCATCGAAGCGTCCAAGCGCGCGCTCGCCGCGGCCGAGATGGACCCGGCGGACCTCGACCTCATCGTGCTCGGCACGCTGACCCCCGATCACCTGTTGCCGTCGACCTCGTGCATGGTGCAGGAGGCCCTCGGCGCGAAGAACGCCGGCGCCTTCGACTGCAACGCGGCGTGCACGGGCTTCCTGACCGCGCTGAACACCGCCGAGGCCTTCGTCGCCGCCGGCCGCGCGAAGCGCGTGCTCGCGATCGGCGCCGAGGCCCTCTCGCGTTTCGTCGACTTCCAGGACCGCACGTCGTGCATCCTGTTCGGCGACGCCGCCGGCGCGTGCGTCGTCGCGCCGCACGAGGACTGCGGGCGGGGGGAGATCCTCGAGACGAGCCTGGGCGCCGACGGCTCCGGCTTCGAGTTCATCCACATGGTGGCGGGCGGCTCGCGCTATCCCCCGACGCAGGAGACCGTCGAGCGGCGCGAGCACTTCATCCGCGTGCGCGGGCGCGACGTGTTCCGCTTCGCGGTCGCGCGGATGAGCGACCTGATCCGCGACTACGTCGAGCGGTACGGCGAGGACGAAATCGGCCTCATTGTCCCGCACCAGGTGAACCGCCGCATCATCGACGCGGCGCTCGACCGCATCGGGATGACGGACGAGAAGGTCGTCGTCAACATCCAGCGCTACGCGAACACGTCCGCGGCCACGGTGCCGCTGGCGCTGGACGAGGCGCTGCAGGAAGGCCGCGTCGAGAAGGGCAAGCTCTTGATCCTGGTCGCCTTCGGCGCCGGCCTCACCTGGGGCAGCGCGCTGATCCGCTGGTAGCGCGCGGAGAGCGCGACCGAAGCACCCGGTATCCAACGATGAACGAAGCGATCCTCTTCCCCGGACAGGGCGCGCAGTTCCCCGGCATGGGCAGGGACTGGTGCGAGACCTTCCCCGCCGCGCGCGCCGTCTTCGACCGCGCCGACGAGGCGCTCGGCTTCCCCCTGAGCGAAGCGTGCGCCGGCGACGAGGTGCACCGCACCGACGTCGCGCAGCCCGGCATCCTGGCGACCAGCGCCGCGATCCTCTCGGTCCTGCGAGAGCGCGGCCTCGACACCGCCGCCGCACCGCTCTGCGCCGGCCTCTCGCTGGGGGAGTACACCGCGCTCTGGTGCGCCGGCGCGTTTTCGCTCGAGGACGCGCTGCGGCTCGTGCGCCTGCGCGGCGAGGCCATGCAGGCCGCGAGCGAGGCGACCGAGAGCGGCATGACGAGCCTGATCGGCGCGGACGAGGAGACCGCGCGCACCCTCGCGGCGGTCGGCGCCGAGCACGGCATCTGCCAGGTGGCCAACCTGAACGCTCCGGGTCAGGTCGTGGTGTCGGGTGAGAACGCCGCGCTCGACGCGGTCGAGGCCGCCGCGCGCGAGCACGGCGTGAAGCGCGCGTTGCGGCTCACCGTCGCCGGCGGGTTCCACTCCGAGTGCATGCGGCCGGCCGCGGACCGGCTCGCCGCGGCGCTCGAGGAAGTGGAGATCGCCGCGCCCGTCGTCCCGGTGGTGAGCAACGTCACGGCCCGCCCGGTGGAGGGCCCCGACGAGATCCGGCGCAACCTGACCGAGCAGATCTGCGCGCCGGTTCTGTGGGAGCGGAGCATGCGCTGGGCGGTCGATGAGCGCGGCGTCACCGCCTTCCTCGAGCCGGGCCCCGGCACCGTCCTGTCCGGTCTGATGCGCCGGATCGAAAAGGGCGCGACGGTGCGCTCGGCGGCCGAGCCGGCCGACCTCGACACGGCTTGAAAACGCCCGTAAACACGGCCCAATCGCCCCGATGAGGCCCGGTTCGACGCTGGTTGCACCCCCCGATCCAGGCGCTATAGTCGCCACACGATCGGGTCCCCCGAACCCCCAAGACCTTTGTCCGACACCGAGATAGAGCCCCCCGCGGGAAGCGCCGAGCGGTTCCTGGCCGACCGCGTCGCCCTGGTGACGGGCGCCTCGCGGGGGATCGGCCGTGCGATCGCCGAGCGCCTGGCGGCCCGCGGCGCGAAGCTCGCCTGCGTCGCCACCCGCGCGGAGAACTGCGAGGAGACCGTGGCCGCCTGCCGGGCCGCCGGCGCCGAGGCGCACGCCTTCGGCGTCGACGTCGCCGACACCGCCGCCGTGGCCGAGCTGGTCAAGTCCGTCCAGGAGGAGGTCGGCCCGATCTACGTCCTGGTCAACAACGCCGGCATCACCCGCGACCAGCTCCTGCTCCGGATGGACGAAGAGGACTTCGACCGCGTGGTCGACGTCAACCTGAAGGGGACCTGGAACTTCGTGCGCGCCGCCGCGCGTTCCCTGATGAAGAGCCACGGGCGCATCGTCAACGTCTCCTCCGTGGTCGGGATCACCGGCAACGTCGGCCAGGTCAACTACGCCGCCAGCAAGGCGGGCGTCTTCGGAATCACCCGCTCGGCCGCGAAGGAGCTGGCGCCGCGCGGCGTGTGCGTGAACGCGATCGCGCCGGGCTACATCGAGACGGACATGACGGCCGAGATCGACGAAGCCGCGGCGAAGGAGTTGAAGAACCACATTCCCCTCAAGCGCATCGGCACCGCCGAGGAGGTCGCCCTCGCGGTCGACTACCTCGTCGGACCCGGCGGCGCCTACATCACCGGCCAGACCCTCGTCGTCGACGGAGGTCTATCCATATGAACAACCCTATTCAGGAGTCCGCCCAGGTGACGAACCCGACGATCGAAGAGCGCGTCGCGCGCATCGTCTGCAACCAGATGGGAACCACGTCCGAGAAGATCTCGCCCGAGACCTCGTTCGTGAACGACCTCGGAGCCGACTCGCTCGACACCGTGGAGCTGGTCATGGAGTTCGAGGACGAGTTCGAGATCTCGATTCCCGACGAGGACGCCGAAAAGATCCAGACCGTCGGCGCCGCGATCGACTACATCAAGGCGAAGTGCTGAGAGCTCTGCTCCGGCGCCCCGAAACACGGTTTTGAGGTAACCCATGCGTCGCGTGGTGATCACCGGACTGGGCATGGTGAATGCCCTCGGTTCGGACGTGAAGTCGTCGTGGCCGCGGATGCTCGCCGGCGAGAACGGCGTGCGCACCATCGACCACTTCGACGTCGAGGACCTCGCGGTCGACATCGCCGCCGTCGTGGACTGGAACCCGGAGGAGAAGTTCAGCGGACCGGACTTTCGCAAGCTCGACTTCTTCACGATGTACGCGCTGAAAGCGGCCGAGGAGGCGCTGGACGACGCGGGCATCGACCTGAAGAGCGAGCCGGAGGAGATGCGCGAGCGGTGCGGCTCGATCATCGGCACCGGGATCGGCGGCATCAACGGGATCGAAGGCCAGCACGCGGTCCTGCTCGAGCGCGGCCCGCGTCGGGTCAGCCCGCACTTCATCCCGAAGATCATGGCCAACGCGGTCAGCGGCCAGGTCGCGATCACGCACGGCATCCTCGGCACGTGCTTCACGACGTCGTCGGCCTGCGCGTCGTCGGGGCACGCGGTCGGGATGGCGCTCATGGCGATCCGCAGCGGCGAGGCCGACCTGGTCGTCACCGGCGGGTCCGAGTCGGCGACGACGCGGCTCTCCATCGCGGGGTTCGCGTCGGCGAAGGCGCTCTCGACCCGCGTCGACGAGCCCGAGCGCGCGTCGCGACCGTTCGACAAGGACCGCGACGGCTTCGTGATGGGGGAAGGCGCCGGCATCCTGATCTTCGAGGAGTACGAGCGCGCCCGACAACGCGGCGCGAAGATCTACGCCGAGGTCAAGGGCTACGGCTCGACCGACGACGCGTTCCACATCACCGCCCCGAAGGAGGACGGCAGCGGCCCGGCGCGCGCCTTCCATCTCGCCATGCGCGCCGGGAACGTCGACCCCGAGACGGTCGACTACGTCAACGCCCACGGCACCTCGACGCCCTACAACGACGCGATCGAGACCCGCGCGATCAAGCGGTGTTTCGGCGACCACGCCAGGAACATCGCGATCTCCTCGACCAAGTCGATGATCGGCCACCTCCTCGGCGGCTCTTCGGCGGTCGAGCTCGTGGTGACCGCCCTGTCGGTCCACGAGGGCAAGATGCACCCGACGAGGAACCTCGAGACGCCGGATCCCGAGTGCGACCTCGACTACATCCCCGGCGAGGCCCGCGAACGGACGGTGCGCAACGCGCTCTCCAACTCCCTGGGCTTCGGCGGCCACAACGTCTCGGTCTGCATCGGGCAGGTCGACTGACGTCCCCGGCCCGCCCCTTTTTGGCGGGACCCGTTTACAATTCAGCCTGATCCCCCTGACCTGACAACTCGAAGAGACGCCATGCACACGAAGTTCAAGGAGCTGCTCCACCAGTACAAGGTGGACGTGTTCCGCGCGGAGCACGAGAAGAAGAACGTCGAGGACATCACCAAGGAGTGCATGGACATCTGCGAGGACGTCCTCAACCACAAGTACTCGTACCACTTCCACAAGCTCCCGGACGCCAACCGCGCGGAGATCATCAACATGATCAACAACTACACGCGCGAGGCGATCCTCCCGCCGGTCGTCGAGTCGATCGTCCACCGTCAGGTCCTGGTCGAGAAGCGCCTCGAGGCGATGGAGCACCTGATCGAGGAGATGCTCGAGGTGCTCTCCACCGATCCGCTGACCACCGCCGCCGGCTGAGCCGCTCGCCGGCGTGCGCGGCCTTTACGTCGCGGACGGCGAGGTCGCGTTCCGCGACGACCTCCCGCCGGTCGAGGCGCGGAGCGGCGAGTGCCGCGTGCGCGTCCTCTCCGCCGGCGTGTGCGCCACCGACCTCGCCCTGGCCCGGGGATACATGG
>JANQEJ010000072.1 GCA_028278425.1 Planctomycetota bacterium
GGTCGTGTCTGCGCGCGCCTCGCCCTCCAGCCGCCGCGCGCGACCGACCGTCCCGGCGAGCCGGCCGACGGGGACCCGGGAAGCCCCACGCAGCCCGACACGAAAAAGGGGGCCAAACGGCCCCCTCTATTCCCTGAACGCTCCCCGGCCTACCGCGCGTAATGCGCGTACGCCTTGTTCGCCTCCGCCATCTTGTGGACGTTCTCCTTCCACGAGACCGAAGCGCCGGTGCCGTTGTAAGCATCCACCAACTCCTCGGCGAGACGCTGGGCCATCGGCTTGCCCTTCTTCTTGCGGGCGTTGTCGATGAGCCAGCGGAGGGCGAGGCTCTGCTGGCGGTTGCGCTTGACTTCCCGAGGCACCTGGTAGTTGGCGCCGCCGACGCGCTTGGAGCGGACCTCGACGCTCGGGCGGATGTTGTCGACCGCTTTGGTGAAGATCTCGACCTGGTCTTCCGCGTCGGGGAGCTTCTTCTGGGCGATGTCGAGGGCGTCGTAGAAGATCTTCTGCGCCGTCGTCTTCTTCCCGTCCAACATCAGCTTGTTGATGATCTTCGTCGCCAACATCGAGTTGAACTTGGGATCCGGCTTCTGCAGGTGGGCCGTCGGTTTGAAGTTGCGGGGCATGGTCTACTTCTTCGAGCGCTTGGCGCCGTACTTCGATCGCGCCTGAAGGCGGCCGTCGACGCCGGCGGAGTCGAGGCTGCCGCGGAGGATGTGGTACCGGACGCCGGGCAGATCGCGGACGCGGCCGCCGCGGACGAGCACGATCGAGTGCTCCTGCAGGTTGTGGCCCTCGCCGGGGATGTAGGCGGTGATCTCCTTGCCGTTGGAGAGGCGGACCCGGGCGACCTTGCGCAACGCGGAGTTCGGCTTCTTCGGCGTCTGCGTCTTCACCTGGAGGCACACGCCCCGCTTCTGGGGACACGACTCCAGAACCGGAGACTTCGACCGCTTCTTGGTCTTCTTGCGGCCCTTCCGGATGAGTTGGTTGATCGTGGGCATAAGGGGCGAGAATTCTAGGGTCGGCTGCGTCTCAGTCAAGAATCGGCCTTCTCGGAGCCGCCCTCGGGGGCGGCTTCGATCGGCTCGCCGGGCGCGGCGTCCGCCGCGGCCCCGTCGGAGGAAGCGGCTGGTTCGGCCGCATCCGGCGCGGGCTCGGGGATCACCTCGGCCGGCGGCTCGGCGGCGGGCGCCGAGCCCTCGGCCGGGGTCAGCTCCGACGGCGCGGCGCCTTCGGCGCCGGCGGCCATCGCCGGCTCGCCTTCGAGGGCGTCGAGCCCGCCCGAGAGGAGCGCCTCCATCTCCGCGTCCATCGCCACCGGGCTGAAGTCGGTGCTCTTCCCGATCTCGCCGAAGTCGATGTTCTTCTTCACGCGGGTCCGGTAGTGGTCGCGGAAGCCCGTGCCGGTCGGGACCATGTGGCCGAGGATCACGTTCTCCTTCAAGCCGACGAGGTAGTCGCGCTTGCCGGCCATCGCCGCCTCGGTCAGGACCTTGGTGGTCTCCTGGAAGCTCGCCGCGGAGATGAAGGACTCCGAGGAGAGCGACGCCTTGGTGATGCCGAGCAGGAGCGTCTGGCCGGTCGCCGGCTTCTTGCGCTCCTTGCGCAGCGTCTCGTTCTCGCGGCGGAAGCGGAACTTGTCGACCACCGCCCCGGGCAGGAACTCGCTGTCGCCGGGATCGTTGATCTGAATCTTGCGCATCATCTGCGCCAGGATGATCTCGACGTGCTTGTCGTCGATCGTGACGCCCTGCGAGCGGTAGACGTTCTGGATCTCGCGCAGGAGGTATTCCTGCACGTTCTCCTCGCCGTTGATGCGCAAGATGTCGTGCGGGACGAGCGGTCCGTCGACGAGCGGATCGCCGGCGCGCACCTCGTCGCCCTTGTGGACGCGCAGGTGCTTGCCCTGGGGCACGGAGTGCTCCTGCTCCTCGATCACCTCGCCCTTCTCGCCGAGCGCGCGGACGATGATCGTGCGCTTGCCGCGCTTCTTGTCGCCGAGCTCGACCTCGCCGTCGATCTCCGAGATGACCGAGGGATCCTTCGGGCGGCGCGCCTCGAAGAGCTCGGTCACCCGCGGGAGACCGCCGGTGATGTCCTGCGTGCCGCCGATCTCGCGCGCGCTCTTGGCGAGCAGGTCGCCCGCCTCGATCTTCTGGCCGTCCTCGACCTCGATGTAGGCACGCTCCGGGATCGGGTACAGCGCCAGGGCCTCGCCCTTCTCGTCCTCGAGGATGATCTGCGGGTGCAGGTCGCCCTTGTGCTCGATGACCTGCCGGCGCTCGCCGCCCTGGCGGCTGTCGCGCTCTAGCTTCATCGTCTTGCCGTCGATCAGGTCCTCGTAGCGGACCCGGCCGGGGAACTCGCCGAGGATCGGCACGTGGTGCGGGTCCCACCGGCAGAGGACCTGCTTGGCCTTGATGTCCTCGCCGTCCGAGACGACGAGCACCGCGCCCATCGGGATGACGTAGCGGTCGAGCTCGCGCCCGCGGTCGTCCACGAGGCAGATCTCGGCGTTGCGGTTCAGGACGAGGTCCTTCTCCTCGCGGTTGCGCACCATGCGGATGTTGGTGTAGCGGACGCGGCCGGGGCGCTTCGCGCGCACCTCGGTGTCCTCAACCGAACGGCTTGCCGTTCCGCCGATGTGGAAGGTCCGCATCGTGAGCTGCGTGCCCGGCTCGCCGATCGACTGCGCGCCGATGATGCCGACCGCCAAACCGCGCTCCGCGAGCGTGCCGCGCGAGAGGTCCATGCCGTAGCACTTGGCGCAGACGCCGAGGCCGGCCTCGCACGTCAGCGGGCTCCGGATCCGGATCTTCTCGTAGCCCATCGCCTCGACGGCGTACGCCGCCTCCTCGGTGATGAGCTCGTTCTCGCGCACGACGATCTCGTCGGAGACGACGTCCATGATCGTGTCGCGCGCGATGCGGCCGCGGATGGCGGAGGCCAGCGTCACGACGACCTTCTCGCCCTTGTAGACGGCGCTCTTGAAGATGCCGTTCGGCGTGCCGCAGTCGTCCTCGGTGATGACGACGTTCTGCGCCACGTCGGTGAGCTTCCGCGTCAGGTAGCCGGCGTCGGCCGTCTTGAGCGCGGTGTCCGCCAGACCCTTGCGCGCGCCGTGGGTGGACGAGAAGTACTCGAGCACCTTCAGGCCCTCGCGGAAGTTCGCCTTGATCGGCGTCTCGATGATCTTGCCCGAGGGCTTCGCCATCAGGCCGCGCATGCCGGCGAGCTGGCGGATCTGGTCGAGCGAGCCCCGCGCGCCCGACTGCACCATGCAGAAGATCGGGTTGACATAGGGGTCGCCCTTGCGCACGTCCTCCTTCAGAACCTTGAGCAGGTCCTGACCGAGGCGCTCGCGCGCGTGGGTCCAGAGGTCGATGATCTTGAGGTAGCGCTCGCTGTCGGTGATGACGCCCTTCTGGAAGGCCTTCTCGACCTTGTCGATCTCCTTCTGGCTGTCGTCGAGGATCTTCACCTTCGAGTCCGGGACGCGCATGTCGTCCTTCGCGAAGGAGAGCGCCGCGCGCGTCGCCGCCTTGAAGCCGAGGTCCTTCAGGTCGTCGAGCAGGCGCAGGGTCGCGTCGCGGCCGAGCAGGCGGTGGCAGTCGTTGATCAGCCCCGAGATGCCCTTCTTGTCGAGCTCGTAGTTATAGAACGGCATCCCCGGGGGCAGGATGTCGTTGAAGATCGCGCGGCCGATCGTCGTCGAAAGGTAGGTCCGCTCGCCGGAGTCGCTGACGAGGATCTTGCCGTCGTTGTCGACCTCGACCGGGTTCTGGTTGCGGCTGAGCTTGACGAGCCGGCCGGGTTCCATCCGCACCTCCACGGGACGGTGCGTCTGCGTCCAGCCGTGGCCGTAGGCGAGGAAGAGCTCGTTGAGCGAGCTGAAGCGCTTCGGCGTCTCGTCGACGTACGTGCCGAGGTGATCCTTCGACAGGTAGTAGAGCCCGAGCACCATGTCCTGCGAGGGCGTGATGATCGGCTGGCCGTTCGCCGGCGAGAAGATGTTGTTCGAGGACAGCATCAAGGTCGACGCTTCGATCTGCGCCTCGTAGCTGAGCGGCAGGTGCACCGCCATCTGGTCCCCGTCGAAGTCGGCGTTGAAGCCGCCGCACACCAGCGGGTGCAGGCGGATCGCGTCGCCCTCGATCAGGACGGGCTCGAAGGCCTGGATGCCCATGCGGTGCAGCGTGGGCGCGCGGTTCAGCATCACCGGGTGGTCGCGGATCACCTCGTCGAGGATGTCCCACACCTCCTCGTCGCGCCGCTCGAGCATGCGCTTGGCCGACTTGATCGTGTCGGCGAGCTGGAGCTCCTTCAGGCGGCGGATGATGAACGGCTGGAAGAGCTCGAGCGCGATCTTCTTGGGCAGACCGCACTGGTGGAGGCGCAGCTCGGGCCCGACGACGATCACGGAGCGCGCCGAGTAGTCGACGCGCTTGCCGAGCAGGTTCTCGCGGAAGCGGCCCTGCTTGCCCTTGATCATGTCGGTGAGCGACTTGAGCGGGCGGTTCGACGAGCCGAGCACCGGGCGGCGGCAGCGGCCGTTGTCGAACAGCGCGTCGACCGACTGCTGGAGCATCCGCTTCTCGTTGCGGATGATCACCTCGGGCGCGTTGAGGTCGAGCAGCTTCTTGAGCCGGTTGTTCCGGTTGATCAGGCGGCGGTAGAGATCGTTGAGGTCCGACGTGGCGAAGTTGCCCGAGTCGAGCAGAACCAGCGGCCGCAGGTCCGGCGGGATGACCGGGATGACCTCGAGGATCATCCAGTCGGCCTGGTTGCCGGAGTCGCGCAGCATCTCGACGGTGCGCAGGCGCTTGATGATGTCCTTCTGCCGCTGCTTCGAGCGCGTGGAGAGCAGCTCCTCGCGCAGCTCGTCGGAGAGCTTCTGAAGATCCAGCTTCCGCAGCATCTTCTTCAGCGCCTCGGCGCCCATGTCGGCCTCGAACTCCGAGCCGTACTTCTGGCGCGCGTTGCGGTACTCCTCCTCGGTGAGGAGCTGCTTGTCCTCCAGCGGCGTGTCGCCCGGCTCGATCACGATGTAGTCCTGGAAGTACGTCACCCGCTCGAGGTTCGACGTCTTCATGTCCAGGAGCGTGCCGAGGCGGGACGGCATCGCCTTGAAGAACCAGATGTGCGCGACCGGCGCGGCGAGGTTGATGTGCCCCATGCGCTTCCGTCGCACGCGGCTGTGCGTGATCATCACGCCGCACTTGTCGCAGACGATGCCCTTGTGCTTGATGCCCTTGTACTTGCCGCAGAAGCACTCCCAGTCCTTCTCGGGACCGAAGATGCGCTC
>JANQEJ010000091.1 GCA_028278425.1 Planctomycetota bacterium
TCGCCCCTTCCGAAGTGGAGCTGGTTCGGGGACACTCCGCGCGCCGGAAGACGCTGCGCCTGGAGCGACCGCCCGACGAGGTGCGCGCTCGCCTCCGCGCGGTGCTCGGCGACGCGTGAACCCCAAGGCCGCATCCATCCCCCTCGACGAAGCCGTGCTGAGCGCGCGCGGCGAGCTCGCGCGCCTCGAGGTCCACGCGCCGGCGTGCCTCTTCCTCATGGCGACCGGCGTCGGACTCTTGCCCGATCGCCTCGAGCACGACCGCACGATCGCGCTCGCCGACGTCGCCGGCGTGCCGCCGCCGTGGCGGAGGAGCTCCCTCCTGCAGGGCCGGCTCGGTCCGCTCGACGCCTGGTTCCTCGAGGACATCTCCACCGACCCGGGCGCGCCCGGGGAACATCCCTGGGCCGCGGGTTTCCCGGTGTGGCTCGCCGCCGCCTGCGGGGCGCAGCTCATGGTCCACACCTCCGCGGGCGCGGCGCTGGACGCCGAGGGCGGGCTCCGGCTCGGCTCGTTCGCGCTGATCCGCGACCACCTGAACCTGTCGGGCGCGACGCCGCTCCTCGGTTTGGGCGAGAGCGCGCTCGGCCCGCTCTTCCCCGACCAGACGCGCCTGCACCACGAGGGCATGCGCGCGGCGGCGCTCGAGCGCGCGCGCGACCTGGGACTTCCCGCCGCCGAGGCCGTCGTCGCGTGCACGGCCGGCCCCGCGCTCGAGACCCCGGCCGAGCGCCGCCTCTACGCGCGCGCGGGAGCGGACGTGTGCGTGCAGGGCCTCGCCGCGCCGCTCCTGGCCGCGGCCCACGCCGGGCTCTACGTCCTCGCGATCACCGCGATCACCGACGCCGGCGACGGACCGGCGCGCCTGCGCGAGCTCGTCGTCACCGCCGGCGCGGCGGAGCCGGCGCTCGAGGACCTCTTGGTCGCGCTCGCCGACGACCTGCAACCGCTGGCGAAGCGCCTCGCGGAGGAGGAGCGTTGAGCGCCAAGATCGCGGTCCTCGCGTCGGGCGGCGGACGCTCGCTCGAGAACCTCGAGGAGCGGATCCGCGCGGGCGAGCTCTCCTGCACGATCGGGCTCGTGCTCACCGACCGCGACGGCATCGGCGTGCTCGATCGCGCCGCGCGGCTCGACCTCCCGCACTTGGTGCTCGACTGGAAGACCATCTCGTCCGGTGGGGGCGGCGTCGACGCCTTCGCCGAGAAGGCCTTCGCCGCGATCGAGGAGCACGGCTGCACGCTCGTCGTCCTCGCAGGGTTCCTCCGCCTGCTCAAGGTCCCCGACCGCTGGCTCGGCCGCGTGATCAACATCCATCCCGCGCTGCTCCCCGCCTTCGGCGGTAAGGGCTACTACGGCGACCGCGTCCACGCCGCCGTGCTCGAACGCGGCGTGCAGTTCACCGGCTGCACCGTGCACCTCGTCGACAACGAGTACGACCACGGCAAGATCCTGCTGCAACGCATCGTGGAGGTGCGGCCGGACGACACGGTGGACTCGCTCGCGGCGCGGGTCTTCGAGGAGGAGAAGCTCGCGCTGCCGGAGGCGGTGCGGAGAATGCTGGAGGGCCTCGGGCGCTGACTCAACCGAGGCGCGCGCGCAGTCGCGCCTCGCGCTTGTCCAGGTCGGCCTTGTAGCGGGCGAGCGCGCGGCCCGCGCACACGCGGCCAGCCGTACGGCGCGCTTCCGTGCAGCGATCGAGTGCGCCACTTGGATCGCGCTCGCGATGTTCGGCCTCCTTCGCGAGCTCGATGAGCGCTCGCACGGAGAGCTCGTCCTCCGCTTCCCCCGCCAGCGCGGCGTATTCTTCGCAGGCCCGCTCCGGCTCGCCGGTGAAGCGCAGCGCTTCGGCGCGCTGGAACCGGACGGAGCGCAGGTCGCCCTCGAGGCGCTCGATGGCGCGCTCGAACCAGGGCAGCGCCGCCTCGCGGTCGCCGCGGTCGACGGCGAGCCGCGCCAGGCCGAGCGCGCGCATGCCCGCCGGTCCGTCGAGCGGCGTGCCGTCCGCGCGCGTCTCGTGCGGCGCGCGGCCGAGGTGCGCGGCGATGGTCACGAGCGACAGCACGTCGTCGAGGTTGTGGCGGAAGACCGCCTCGAGCCGGTGCGCGCGGCCGGCGAGGAAGTCGAACCACGCCGCCGGGGCGTGCGCGCCGTCCAGGTCGTCCTCGCGCCGCACGCCGCAGAGCGCGCGCTCCATCGTCTGCAGGCGGCCGTCGGGCAGACCGCCACGGTAGAGCCGCGCGCACGGGTGGTAGAGGTCGAGGTGCGGCAGCGCGTCGAAGGGCGGGTCCACTCCGTGCACGCGCATCTTGTCCTCGAGCCGGTGGCGGTCGAAGGACTTGCCGAAGAAGCTCACGACGCAGGAGGCGGAACCGATGCGCTGGGCGGCGGCGGCGAGCATGGCCGGCTCCTCGTCCGGCGAGCGGAGGAACCCCTGCCAGACGCGGAACTCCTCGCCCGCGAAGGCGCCGAGCGCGACCAGGAACGGGTACACGCCCGCGCCGCCGGAGAGGCCGGTGGTCTCGATGTCGAGGTACACCGCGCCGCGCAGGTCGACCTCGTCGAGCGAAGCGTCGCGCGCGAAGCGCGCGAAGGCGTCGGGCGCGACCTCGTCGACTTCCTCGAGCCGCCAGTCGCCGTGCGGCTCTTCGGCGCAGCGGGATTCGATGCGCGCCGCGAAGTCGCCCTCTTCCTCGAGTCGCTCCGGCGCGTCGATCGAGAGCTCGCTCTCCCCGAGCTCGTCCGCGTCCTCGAGACGTTCGTCGAGCCGCGACAGCAGCCACTCGGGGAGCGGTCGCGCGGCGCGCTCCGTCTCGCGCCGCTGCCGCCGAAGTCGCGAGCGCAACGAGTCGCTCACTCGCGCCCCCTCTGCACACGGCGCGCCGTCATTACGCAGGTCGGCGCATCGCCGCCTCCGATCCGCTGCCCGACACTCCTCGTCACGTTTCGCTCACACCCCTCATCTGCGGACATCCTGCACAGGAGCAACGGCATGTCGCCCCTCGTCTCCCGATTCCTGTCCTTCGCCGCCGGAGCGGCGCTCCTCGCCTCGCACGCCCGCGCGGGCGACCCGATCGACCTGAACGGAGAGTGGACGTTCCAGGTCCAGGTGACGCAGGCCACCGGCGTCTGCGCGGGGGACCTCGGCGAGTACAACACGGTCCCGGGCACGGTCACGCAAACGGGCGCCCAGGTGACCGTCGAGCTGGGGAACGCCACGTTCACCGGCGTGCTCGTCGGGAGCACCCTGAACATCGCGGGGTGCTATCCCGAGGACGGGGGCACGTCCTGCTGGCTCTCCACGACCTGGGACGTGTCGAGCTGTGAGATGGAGGGGACGACCTCCTGGAGCTGGAACGGCGGCGGCTTCAGTTGCGTCGGCCAGGACTACACGACCGCGTTCCGCAGCTCCCCCGCGGGCTGCCTCGGGCTGCGGCTCCAGGGAAAGTGCGGCGGGCCGGTGGCGGTCGACGTCTTCGGCGCCACGCCGCTGGGCGACCTCGCGCTCGTGTGGTCGGCCAACCCGACGCCCTCCGTCGTCCCGGGCCTCGCCTGCGGCGGCGTGACGCTCGAGCTGTCGCAACCGAAGGTGTTCAAGCTCGGGACGCTCGGCGCCTCCGGCGACGTCTCGGCCCTCTTCGACGTTCCGCTCGGCGCCTGCGGGCTCTACCTCCAGGCCGTCGACCTCTCGACCTGCCGCGCGAGCAACGTCGCGGTCATCCCGTAGCGCCGCGGAGCTCACGGCGACGCCTCCAGATCCTCGCCCGGCATGGCGAGCTTCGCCTTGGCGTAGGCGAGCGCGAACCCGAGCCGCGCCGCGTTGCGCTCGGTGGGGATGCCGGGCTGCGAGTGGATACACACGACGCGCGCGCCGCGGTCGCGCGCGGTCTCGAGGCGGCGCGTGATCAGCGCGGCCTGGATGCCCCGGCGGCGGTGGTCGGGGTGAACGCTCGTGCCGAAGAGGCTCGCCGCCTCGCCCGCGGTCTCCACCGCGCCGCCGCCTACCGGCGCGCCGTCGACCAGCGCGAGGAAGCAGTCGCAGCGCGCGTGCGCCACCGTGCGGCGCACCGAGCGCGCGAGGACGTTGGTGATCGGCTGGTCCGTCGGCCGGAAGCCCACGGTCGAGTGCTCGACGTAGGCCTCGACCTGCTCCGCGTCCGCCGGATCGACGCGGACGACCTCGAGGCCGTCCGGCCAGCCGTGCGGCAGGGCGGCGGGCAGATCCTCGCCGGGCGGGAGCTCGCGCGCGAGCACGTTCTCGAACTCGCGCAGGATGAAGCCCCGCGCGGCGAGCCCGTCGAGCAGCGTCGCGTGCGCCATCGACGCCACCTCGATCGTCGGCTCGACGCCGCGCTCCACGTACCAGGCGACGAAGTCGTCGAGCTCGGCGTCGCTCACCGGCCCGCTCAAGCCCGCGCCGGCGGCCTGGTTGGTCCACGAGCCGCGCCCGCCGAAGCACATCCAGCCGCCGGCGAATTCGCGCGCCTCGTCGGCGATCTCCGCGATGCCGCGGCCCTGGCGGCGCTCCTCGACGCGCGCGATCTCGAACGGGCTTAGCGTCTTCACGCGCGCGAGCTTAGTCGATCGGGACGGGCTCCAGGGGCGCGTTGCGGACGAGGTGGTGCAGCACGCGGCCCGCGGTCTCCTTGCCGCGCGCGCCGACCTCCTCGACCGGGCCGACGCAGGCGGGGCAGCCGCGGCGGCACGGGCAGGCGTCGACGACCTCGAGCGCGGCCGCGAAGACCTCGCGGTGGTCGCGGAAGAGCGACGTGGAGAGGCCCACGCCCCCCATCACGCGGTCGTAGAGGTGGATCGCCGGGCGGTCGAAATGGCGGGACTTGATCTCGGTGGAGAGCCCGAGGTCGCTCGGCTGGCAGCGCAGCCAGAGCGGCGCGACGCGCCGCAGGAGCCGCCCGACGCCGCGCCACCCGGCGGAGCGGTCGCCGCCGTGGAGGCCGAGCTCCTCGGCGGTCTCCGGCGCGAGGGTCAGCGAGAAGGCCTCGGTGTCGAGCTCCTCCGGCGGGAGCTGGATGTCCTCCGCGCCGACGCTTTCGCGCGTGTAGAAGCGGATCTTCTTGTAGATCGTGGCCACCGTGGTCACGTGGACCTCGCCGCGATAGAGGGCGATTTCATCGCCTGGCCGCGCGAGCTTCTCCTCGAGCCGCAGCACGCGCACCTCGGTGTCGGTCTCCGCCTCGGTGAAGTAATCGGTCTTCACCTCCCGCGCGTAGGCGCGGCGGTTCTCGTAGTCGAAGCGCTCGACCTTCCACGTCTCGCCCTCGACCTGATAGATCGCGCCCTCGTGCACGGTGGTGATCGAGCCCTCGCGGTCGATCTCACCGATCGCCTTGTCGGTCTCCGCGTCGAGGACGAGCACGTTGTCGGGCTCGTTGCCGAAGAGCGTCACGTCCTGCGCCGGGTAGGCGTCCGCCATCCAGTACCACGTGTCGTCGCGGCGGTGGAGCAGCGCGGACTCCTCGGCCAGGTAGTCGAGGATGCCCGGCACGTGCTCCGACGGGCCGAAGTCCCCCACCGCGCCTTGCGCGTCCGCGAGGAACGGCAGCTCGAAGGCGGCGCACTTCAAGTGTTCGGAGAGGATCACCAGGTTGTCCGCGTCGATGCCGAGCGCCTCGCGCGGCGCGCCGAATAGGTGCTCCGGATGGCGCGCGAGGTACTGGTCCACCGGATCGGAGCGCGCGATCATCACCGCGAGGCTCGGCCCGCCGCGGCGTCCGACGCGGCCGGCGCGCTGCCAGAAGGCCGCCTGGCTGCCCGGGTAGCCGACGAGCATCGCCACGTCGAGCCGGCCGATGTCGATGCCGAGCTCGAGCGCGTTCGTGCTGATCACCACCTTGACCGAACCGTCGCGCAGCCCCGCCTCGATCTCGCGCCGCAGGAGCGGCAGGTAGCCGCCGCGGTAGCCGCGCACCTCCTCGGGCTTCAAGCCCATCTTGCGCGCGCCCTCCTTGAGGTAGCGCGTGAGCACGTCGACCGCCGTGCGCCGGTTGCAGAAGAAGATCGTCTGGTGCGCCGGGCCGCAGAGGCGCGGCGCGAGCCGGCGCGCCTCCTCGAGCGCGTTCGCGCGCAACCCGGCCACGAGGTTCAGCAGCGGCGGGTTGTACACGCCGAAGGTGCGCTCGCCGGCCGGGGAGGCGTCCTCCGTGACCACGCGCACGTCGCGCCCGAGGAGGTTCCGCCCGTGAGATTCGGGATCGCGGACGGTGGCGGAGCTCAGGAGGAAGCGCGGATTGCCGCCGTAGTGGCGCGCGAGCCGCACCAGCCGCCGCAGCACGTTCGCCACCGACGAGCCGAAGACGCCGGAGAGCGTGTGCACCTCGTCGATGACCACGTAGCGCAGGTCGCGGAAGAGCGACGCCCACTTCGCGTGGTTGGGCAGGATCCCCTGGTGGAGCATCCACGGGTTGGTCAGCACGACGTGCCCGCGGTCGCGCAGCGTGCGCCGCACCGACGGCGGCGTGTCGCCGTCGTAGGTGAAGGAGTGCCAGTCGCGCTCGAGCGACGCGATCAGCTTGTTGAGCGCGGTCGACTGGTCCTGCGAGAGAGCCTTGGTCGGGAACATCCAGATCGCGCGCGCGGCGCCGTCGCTCTCGAGCAGCGACTGCAGCACCGGCACCGTGTACGCGAGCGTCTTGCCCGACGCGGTCGGCGTCGCGATCAGGACGTCCTCGCCCGCGAGCGCGTGCTCGATCGCGCGCGCCTGGTGCTCGTGCAGGCGGTCGAGGCCGTGCCGCGCGAGGAGGCTCTCGAGCGCCGGGTGCAAGCCCGCGGGAAGCGGCGCGGCCCGCCCGGCGCGCGCCGGCTCGACGTGCCAGAGCTCGAAGCGCTCGGCGAGCTCCGGATCGCCCCGGAGGGCCGCGACGATGCCGGGCACGCCGCCCGCTGCGCCATGGGCGGCGCGGGTCCGTGCGCGGCGGGTGCTGCCGGGAAAGGCCATGGAGGGGGTTCGGGTCCTGTTAGGGTAGCAGGACCGAACCCCCTTACAAGGCCTACGGCAGGACCATCAGCGGCACCGGGTTGCTCGCCCAGGTCGGGTAGTCGTTGCCCGCCAGGTAGGCGTGGTAGATCGTCGCGCCCACGAGCGACGGGGCGAAGTTCTCGGGTCCCACCTCGATCGTGGCGGTGGCCTTCCCCTGCGCGTCGAGGACGCCCTTGAAGCCGCTGAAGGCCTTGTAGCCGGGCTTGGCCAGCACCTTGTCCGTCCAGTGGTCCCAGTTCAGGGGCAGCAGCAGGTCGAAGACGACCGTCCCCGGCACGGAGCCGTCCAGGCAGCCGAGGAGCTGGTACTTCTCGAAGGCGTGCTCAGGGCCGGCGTCGAGGAAGAGCGTCTGCGTCTCGGTCGCGGAGTACGACACGAAGTCGACGTCCGGGTGGAGCGCCAGCGTCACGAAGAGGCAGACCCAGTCGTCGTTGGGGCTCGACGGCGGCGAGCCGAGCGACGTCCAGGAGCCGCCGTACACGAGCTCGAGGTTCCCCTCGAACACCCCGGTGCGCGGGTTGAACCAGCGCTTCGCCAGGAGGCCGCCGGCGCCGGTCAGGTCGAGGTTCCCCGACGGCGAAGCGTCGGGCAGGTAGATCGCGAAGTCGCGCCCCGGCTTCGTGAAGACCTCGCCGCCGCCCCACTGCGAGGACTCGCCGTTGAGGAGGTGGTCCGCCGGCTCCATCATCCAGAAGTCGAGGTGGTTCTCCATCAGCTCGCGGGCGTAGCGGGTGTAGTCCCACATCTCCTCGCGCGAGCGGAAGTCCTCGAGGCTCTGGTCGCCGCCGAGCGGCAGGCCCTTCGACCCGAGGTACCACTCGACCTGGCCGCCGGAGAAGTACACGTCGTACAGGATCTCGCGGCGCATCTGGGCGGCGTTCTTGTCGGACACGCCGTCGAAGGGCGTCCCGTTCTCGTCCATGTCGATGACCCACTTCTTGCCGGCCGCCGCGGACTCGTCGCGCCAGTCCTCGACGTAGCCGCCGCCGAGCGGGTTCAGGTACTGGATCGAGGTGTTGGTGAAGTTCGCCTTGCCCACCAGCGCGAAGTAGTCGGAGAAGTCGTCGGCGTGCGTGTGCACGGCGATCGGGTGGTCGTACGCGTCGAGGTCGGCCAGGTACGACGCCATCGCGGTCAGCAGCGGCACCGAGTAGTCGTTCTCCTCGCCGAGGTTCCACTTGATCGCCAGGTTGTGGGCGAAGCGCGCGACGAGCTCGCGGAAGAAGAGCTTGCGCTCGCGGCCGAGCTGGCCGTTGTCGAGCCACTTCTCGTTGTCCGGCTCGGTCTCGGAGAGCACGAACTGGAGCTGGATGCCCTTCTTCGTCGCGTGCTCGAACACCGTGTTCCACTGCGTCAGGCGGCTGGTGTCGTAGTGCGTCTTGTCGTACGCCGTCTTGGAGTAGCCGAGGAACGGCGTGGTGTCCTGCGCGTCGCCGCCGAGGTTCATCGGCAGGAAGTACACGGCGTTGACGCCGACCGACGAGAGGTAGTTCAGCGCTCCGACGATGCCCTTGAGGCCGCTCGGCGACCCCGCGGCGCCGGCGAACGGATCGCCGGGCCGCCAGTCGGCCACGTGCGGCGCGTAGTCGTGCACCTTGCTGGTCGAGAGCCCCCCCTTGTCCTGCACGTTGTCGAAGCCGCTGTATCCCAGGAGGTTCTCCGGGCTGTCGGTGCCGCTCTTCAGGAAGTAGTCGCCGTCGCGGAACCGCAGGTAGTGCTCGCCGACGTACTCGAGCCGGCCCTTGGCGTAGAAGCCCTCGGCGTCCTCCGCCTCCGGGACGACGCCGAAGCTGCCGCTCGCGCCGTCGAAGGCCGTCGGCGTGCCGGCGCCCGGGTTGGTGGAGATCGCGACGTCGGTGCCGGTCCGGAACGAAGCCGTCCAGGTCCACGCGCCCACCTCGTCCGCGCTGAAGCGCGCCTTCCAGACCTTGCCGGTCCCGCCGCCGCTGCCGTTGCCGTCGTAGAAGCCCGGCACCTCGAAGGTGTTCCCGCTCGGCGCGGTGAAGGTCACCTGGAGGCGGAAGTCCATGAACGGGTTCGGCGACGAGTCGGCCTCGCTCGCCTGCGGACCGTAGAACCAGAGCTCGTACGGCTGCCAGCGCTCGACCACGTCTAAGCCGCTTGACGCCGATGGGGGCGCCGCCGACACGGGCGCGCCGGCGACGAGCGCGGCGGTCAAAAAGAAGGAACGGAAACTCCACGAAGCGCCAAGGCGCGGTGTCGATCTCATGGTGCGTTCTCCTGCCAAGCCGGTTGCAGCGGATCCGGGAGAACGCGACTCCTCTCCGACCGGCTAGCGACGCCGCTCCCCCCGGAGCGACCCCAAGACGGCGCACACCTGCTCCCGGCATCCGCCGCGCCCGTCGGCCCGCGATCTTCCCGCCCCCGTATCGACCGTTCGAAGGGCCGCAGGTTGAGCCCTTATTCGCGCGGTTGCTAGTCCGGAGTGCCGTCCGTGGGAAGGGATTTCCCCTCGGCGGCCGGACTGCGCTCCAAAGAGGCGCGATAAAGCGTGAGCTCCGCGGAGGTAAGGAACGCGGCGGGCGGGGCGACGACGCCGAGGCCGGGCGGCGGACGCTCGATCAAATACTCGACACCGACGTTCCGGTAGCCCTCCTGGTGGTTCAGCACGAACCAGGCGCGGCCGGCCTGCGTCTCGGCCGCACCGGGCTCGCCGATGCGGAACCAGCGCGCGTTCGCGTAGTCGCCGATCGGCTTCATCGGGACGCCGCGGCGGCGGGCGTAGTACTCGACCTGCGTGGCGTTCGTCGCGTAGAGGGCGAGCAGGTCGCCGGGAGCGAGCTCGGCCTCGATCTCGGCCACGGCCGCCTCGGCGGCCGGGAACACGCCGGTCTCGGGCGAGAGCAGGATCGAGCGCCGCGCGTGCACGCGCCACCCGGCGAAGGCGGCGAGCCCGACGGCGAGCACCACGGTCCCCCAGGCGGCCGCGGAGCGCCCGCGGATCGCGCGCGCGAGGACGCCGTGCGCGCCCGCCGCGGCGAGCCCGAGGTAGACCGGAACGAGGTACAGCCAGACGCGCAGCCACCCGTAGTCCGAGATCGCGAGCAGGTAGAGCACGACGACGACCGCCGCGGCGAGGTGCAGGGGCGAGCGCTGCACCGCGACCCGCCGGTGGAACAGCACCGCGAGGGCGGCGCAGACCGCGAGGACCGCGGTGAGGACGCCGGGATAGTCCCGGTGCCACATGTGCGTCAGGTCGCCGAAGAAGGCGGGCGTCGCTTCGAAGAGAGTCGACAGGGAGCCCGGCACGACGCCTTCGTTCGAGGTCAGCGAGCCCGGCCCGTTGATCGCCATGGCCGGCGTGTAGAAGAGCAGCGCGAGCGCCGCCATCGCGACGCCCGCGGTCAGGAGATCGCGCACGCGCAGGCCGCGCTCCGCGCCGCGATACTCGAGCGCGATGTGCACCGCGAGCCAGATAAGCACGCTCGCCGCGGGCAGCAGCATGATCGGGATGCACGTCGCCCCCACCGCGCCGCAGACGACCGTCCAGGTCCAGCCGGCGAGCGACCGCTCGCGCACCGCGTACGGTCCGAAGAGGACCATGCCCAGGAAGGCGCACAGGACCAGCATGTAGCCGCGCCCGTTGGTCGAGAACTCGACCAGCGGCGAAGAGGTGGCGAGCAACGCGAGCCCCAGGAGCGCCGCGCCCGTTCCGAACAGCCGCCGCAGCGCGAGGAAGCCGAGCGGCAGCGCGAGGCACCCGCACACGAAGGCGGGCAGCCGGATCGCCCACTCGGCCTCGCCGAAGATCCCGGTCGACGCCTTGATCAGGATCGTGTTCAGGATGTGGTTGTTCGGCTGGTTGTAGCGCAGCGGGATGTACGCGAAGGGCATCTGCACGAACGAGAGGAACGTGCGGCCTTCGTCGAAGCGGAGCGGCTGGTTCAGGAAGTCCACGCGCAGCACCACGCCGATCGCGATCAGGAGCAAGACCGCGAGCGTCACGCCGCGGTGCTCGCGCACGGCGTCCGCGAGCGAGCGCCGCGCGTCGGCCCGCAGCTTGCGGTTGGACGCGCGCCACCGTCCGGGCAGGCGGTTCAGGAGGTCGCGGAGGAAGACGAGCGGGAAACCGAGGAGCGCGAGCGCGACCGCGAAGACCCGCAGCCGCAGCACGATGCCGGCGTGGAACTCCGGCGTGACGAACTCGGCGTTGCCGCTCCCGGAGAAGCTGTCGGCGGTGCGCTTCAGGAACTCGAAGCCGACGAACGAGAGCCCGAACAGGACGGCCGCCAGGAGGAGCAGAACGCCCAGGCAAAGGCGGAAGGGCCACCTCGGCGGCGCGGTGTTGTCGGCGGTTCTGGCCATGGCCGGGGACGCTCCCGTCCGCGGCACTCTACCCCCCGCCGGGAGGAGCAGGCATCAGGGACGGAAGAACGAGTCCAAGATGTCGGATTTTGAGCTCCCGGCCTTGACGCCCCCCGCCGCGACGAGGACCCGGCCCTCGTAGAAGATCGGGAAGATGCCGTGCCGCGGGTTGGGCATCGGCGTGTCCAGGCGCCAGGTGTTCTCGGACGGGTCGTACACGTCGACGCGGTCGTAGACGTTGTCCCCCGGGATCGCGCCGGGGCCGTTCTGCGTCTCGCCGCCGAACACGTAGAACTCGCCCTGGTAGTAGACGGCCTTGCCCATGCCGCCGCGGAACTGCGGCAGCGGCGCGAGGCCCGAGACGCCGTCCTTGTCCCACTCCCAGGTGTCGGTGATCGGGTCGTAGATCTGCACGTCGTCGAAGCCGTTGGCGACGAAGTTGCCCCCGTCGCGACCGCCGAAGACGTAGAGCCGCAGCCCGTCGGTCGACGCCGCCGTGTGGTTGCGTCCGATCGGCATCGGCGCGAGCGGCGTCCAGGAGTTCCCCACCGGGTCGTAGACCGCCGTGTTGTTCACCGTCGACGTTCCCACGATGCCGCCGGCGGCGTAGATCAGGCCGCGGATCTCCGCGGTCGAGACCGAGCCGCCGCCCCACGGCATCGGGGCGCCGGTGGTCCAGAGGTTCGTCCCGGGGTCGTAGATCTGCACGACGCCCTCGGAACTGCCGCCGAGCCCGCCGATCAGGTAGAGCTTGCCGTCGACGACCTCGGCCGCGTGGTGGTGGCCGGGGAAGGGCCGCGTCGCCGCGTCGGGGAGCCACGCGTCGTTCACGAGGTCGTACACCGCGGTGCGCGAGTCGAACTCGCCGACGACGTAGAGCTTGCCGGCGATCGCGCCGGCGGCGACCTCGCCGAGCTCGTAGGGAGCGTCGGGAAGCTGCGTCCACTCCCCCTTCTCGCCGCCGGGCGGCAGCAGGTAGCGGAAGGCGGAGTCCAGCGTGTCGGACACGGCGCCGACCGTGACGACGACGTCGAGCAGCGCGGACGTCGGCGAACCGGTCGCGGGCACGAAGCCGACGATGCGCTTCGGCGACACGGAGTCGAGCACGGCCGGCACGCCGTCGATCGTCACGGAGGTGTTCGTCAGCGTGCCGAAGCCCACGCCGCCGATGACGAAACGCTTGCCGCCGGTCGCCGGCGCGCGCCAGGGCGTGATGTCGTGCACGACGAGGCCGAGCGCGGACACGTCGTCGGGCAGGAGCGGGGTGACGTGGTCGCTGTTGTAGCTGGTGACGAGGAGCGCGCCGCCGGGCCCCAGAGTGACGTCGAGGCCGTTGGTGAACGGACCGATGACCGTGATGTTCTCGACCGACTCGCCGTCGTCGGAGAGCTCGATCCACTTGGCGGAGCTCTTGTACTTCTGCACCACGAGGTCGCCGCGCATCTGCCCCTGGAACGTGGCCGAGCGGTACTCGGTGATCCCGTTGGTCGACGACTGCACCGTCGTCATCGCCTGGCGGAACTCACCCGGCAGCTCGGGGTCGCCCGGGTCGTAGTAGACGTTCTCCTCGGGCGAGTAGCGGCCGCGGTTGCGGTTGGGGTGGCCGTAATAGACGCCGTGGTTGATCAGCAGGAGCTCGTCGGGCTCGTTGGGGTGCGTCGGGCTCGGATCCTGCGTATCCGGCCCCGTCGACGCCGGGCCGAAAGGGTCGTTCGGGCCGTTGTCGGTCGCATAGATCCGTCCCGACGTGGTCAGCGCCAGGTCGAACGGGTTGCGCAGGCCGGAGGCGTAGACGAACACGTCGTTCTCGAGCAGCGGATCGACGTCCTCGCCGAACACCTGGTCGTTGTTCAAGACGCCGGTGTTGGTCTCGACGTACTGGATCGAGCCGTCGAACTCGGCGCCGAGCGAGGTCCGCGCCTTGATGATGCAGGCGGTGAAGGGCGATTCGGGCAGGTCGCCGATCAGCGGCCAGATCACTCCCGCGTTCGTGTTGCCTCCGCTGCAGATCAGGAGGTCCCCGTTGTGGTCGAAGACCATCCCGTTGATCCCGTGGTCGTGGTTGGACACGGGCAAGCCGGTGATCAGGGGAACCGGCGTGTCGAAGTTCGGCCCTTCGAGGTAGCTGACCTCGCCGTTGTAGGGCGACGATCCGGAGAAGCTGCCGCCGCCGTGCGCGAAGAGGTTGGAGTGCGCCACGTAGATCCGCACCGGCGTGTCGGGCTCGTGCGGGTTGAACGCCACGCCGAGGATCTCGTGGTTCGAGAGGTTCTTGACGCCGTTGTAGGTCGTCTTCTGGACGACGTTGTAGTCCTCGTCGAACTCGATCGCGGTGATCTCGCCGATCGTCGAGCCCACGTAGAAGCGGCCGTCCGGGCCCCAGTCCCCGCTCACGGCCTCGAAGACGAAGGTCTGCGGCGCCGCCACGAAGTTGATCGGGACCGGACCGTCCTCGTCGTACACGAAGATTCGCTCGTTGCTGACGCCGAGCGGCGTCTCGACCGATACCGCGATCTGCCCGCTGCCGGGCGGCGAGAGGAAGTGGATCTCCGACGCGGTCTGGCTCGTGAAGTCCTGCTGGGTGAAGTCCTGTCCGCCCCAGTGAACGGTGACCTGGTCCAAGGGGAAGAAGCCGAGCCCCTCGATGCCGATGTCGTTGCCGCCGAGGCTCGTGCCCACGGTCGGCATCGAGTTGATCACGGGGAGCAGCCCGCTCTGGTCGTGCGTGAGCCACGTCGGGTCGATCGGCCCGACCGCTCCGCCGTCGATGCCGAGCTCGACCTTCAGCGGCTGCTCGGACGCGTCGTCGACCGCGAACTTGGCCTGCAGCGCGTAGCTCCCCGCGGGAAGCGCGACCGGGCCGGTCAGGCCGAGCCCGTCGAGCGTCACCTCGCGCAGGACGCCGCCGCTGGGAACGAACTCGTACGTGCCGCCCGGCAGCGCGACGTCCGCGTTCAACACCGCGACGACGTTCTGCGTGAACACCGAAGAGCCGATCTGCGCGCCGCCGTCCACCTCGAGCTCCGGCAGCATCTCGGCGAAGTCCGCGAGGCTCGGGAGCGATTGGTAGAGGTCGGAGGCGGTCCCGCTCATCGCCTGGTAGTACCGCGCGAGCACGCCGGGCACCGCCGTCTTGGTGTGGACCTCGAACTCCTGGTTGAGGCTCAGCATCTCCGGCGGGTCGTTGTTGTCGGTGATCGTCAGCGCGACGATGTGCTGCCCCACCGGGAAGGAGGCGACGACGACCGGGCCGGTGGCGAACTCGATGCCGCCCTGGGACCAGCTATAGCCCACGAGCATCCCGCCGGGCTCGTGCGTGTGCGAGGCGGAGCCGTCCAGGACCACGTCCTCGAACCCGTCGGCGTCGTAGTCGACGACGAGCCCCGGGTCCTCGATCACGACGTGCAGGAACGGGTGGCCGAAGTGGCCGCCGAGGCCGCTCATCGGGAGCTCCAGCGTGCCGCCGTCGCTCTCGATGCGGAGCTTGCACTCGTCGAGCTGCTCCAGCGTCGGCGCGAAGGTCACCATCCCGGGGAGCGTTGCTCCGGGCGCGAGCACCTCGGTCAGCGGATAGGTGATGTCCTTCGGCGCGCCGACGTACTGGGTGCCGTTCAGGTCCACCGTGAAGGCCTCGCCGGTCCCCGACGCGCCGAGCATGATCGCGAGCTGGCTCAGGTTCACGTCGGTCGAGCCGTCGTTGGTGAGCGTGAAGGGCAGGTCCAGGCTCGTGAGGCTCGGCACCGCGCCGAAGATGAACGACGCCACGTCGCTCGTGAGGACGCCGGAGGACGACACCTCGATGGCGGCCACCGTGGCCGAGGCGACCGACGCCGTGAAGTCGAGATCCAGGGCGCCGTCGTTGACGACGACGTAGTGCGTTTCGGTGTGCGCCGTCTTCAGTCCGGCCCCGGCGGCGAGGTCGAGGTCGTCGACGACGAGCTGACCTTCGGAGGTGACGTCGAACACGCGGAGCCCGGGCACGCTCGCGGTCGGTTCGAGGAAATGAAGGACGACCTCGTAGCCGCCGGCCGGAAGCGGCAGCGAATAAGAGAAGGAAGAGCCGACGCGCTGCCGCTTGTAGAGCTGGCCGTCGAGCGTCCCCGAGACGGCGCCGGGGACGAACAGGAAGCTCCCGCCGCTGAATCCGTAGTCGGGGCTCCACTCCACGCCGAGCGTGTCGACGTAGGTGTTCCCGCCCGCGTTGACGTTCGTCTCGTCGCCCGGGAGGCCGAGCGCGACGCCCTTGAGGTTGGCCACGGCGACGCGGCTGTCCGTCCCGGCGGTGTAGGAGACGCGCAGGAGAGCCGAGCGCAGCCCCTTCGAGAGCGGCTGGAAGTCGACCGTGACGGGCTCGGTTTGCCCCGCGGTCAGGACCAGGGGCAGCGCGGGGACGATCGAGGCGGTGAACTCCGCGGGCACGCTGCCCGAGACGGTCACCGCCGTGATCGTCACCGTCTCCTGGGAGATGTTGGTGATCACGCTGTCCTGCGGGGCGGAGACCTGCCCGATCTCGGTCGGCCCGAAGGTCAGGCCGTTCGGGACCATCTCCACCTGGGGAGCGGTGCGCTGCTTCGGACCGGCGGTCCGGGCGGGGCCCTTGGAGGGGTTCTGGGCCGTGGCCGAGACGGTGAGACCAAGGATCGCGACCGCGGCGAGGGAGGCGACGAGCATCCTCATGGGCTTCTGGGGGAAAATCGAGGTGTCTGAGGGTTGTGAGGGTGGGCCGAGACCCTCGCGCGGGCGGGCCGCACGGGAAAGAATACCCCAGGCCCGCGCCCCCGGGGGGCCCATTCCGCGCCCGGGAAGGGGGTCCCTAGGGCGTGAAGCGGAGCGGGAACGGGTTGCTGGCGAACTTGGGGGACGCGTAGCCTGCCACGAAGGCGTGGTTCAGCTCTATACCCACTAGGGTGGGGGATTCCGGTGCTACGAGCGTAAGCGACGCCGACGCCTCGCCGTTCTGGTCGAGCACGCCGACGAACCCGGAGAAGGGCGGCGTCGTCGGATAGGTCAGCGTGAAGAGCATCCACCCGTCCGGGTTGACCGGGACGAGGAGCTTCTTCGTGATCTGGAAGCCGGGCTCGGTCCCCGTCCGCGTTCCGAGCACCAGGTAGTTCGCCCCCGCCCAGGCCGTCCCCGCGTCCAGGCGCAGATCCTGGACGCCGTTGGTCGAGATCGAGAGCGTCTCCGTGGGCGACCACAGCGCGGTGCGCTCGACCAGGACGACCCAGTCGTTCGTGGGGTCCGAGGGGGCCGAGCCGAGCGCCATCGGCGCGCCGCCGAAGCGGTAGTCCGTCGGCCCCTCGAACTGGCCCGTCCGCGGGTTGTACCAGCGGATGCGGAACGGGACGACGTCGGCGCCGACGTCCAGGGTGCCGCCGTTGCTCGCGTTCGGCAGGTAGACCGCGAACACCTCATCCGGCTTGGCGAAGACCTCGCCGCCGCCGAAGGCGCCGTGCTCACCGGTGAGGCGGGAGTCCGCGGGCTCCATCTCCCAGAACGGGACGTTGTCCTGGAGGAACGAGCGCGCGTACCAGGTGTAGTTCCACATCTCCTCCCGCGTGCGGAAGTCCTCGAGCGTCTGGTCGCCGCCGCCGCCCCAGACGAAGTACGGCCCGAGGTACCACTCGATCTCGCCGCCGGAGAAGTAGACGTCGTAGAGGATGCGCTTGCGGCGGTCGACGGCGTTCGAGATGGAGAGCCCGGTCTCGGGCGGTCCCACCTCGTCGATGTCGATCACCCACGGCCGGCCGGCGGCCGCCGACTTCGCGCGCCAGTCCTCGGTGACGAAGTCCGCCTGGTTCTCGTCGATCTGGAAGGACTGCACGTCGAAGAGCGGGTTGCCGAGCAGGAAGTTGTAGACGGCGTACTCGTTGCTCCGCGTGTGGATCGAGATCGGGTGGTCGTACGGATCGACGTCGCGGATGTACTGCGCCATCGCGTCGACCGTGCTGAACGGGAAGTCGCTCTCCTCGGAGAGGTTCCACTTGATCGCGAGGAGGTGCCCGAAGCGCGCGATGAGCTCGCGGAAGAAGAGCTTGCGCTCGCTGCCGAAGCCGCCCTCGTCCAGCCACTTCTCGTTGCCCGTCTCGGTCTCGGCGAGCACGAACTGGAGCACGATGCCCTTCCGCTGGGCGTGCTCGAGGGCGATCTTCCACTGCGTCAGCTTGCTGACGTCGTAGTGCGACTTGGCGAAGCCCGTCTTCGCGTAGCTGACGAAGGGACAGGTGTCCTGCCCGTCGCCGCCCAGGTTCATCGGCAGGAAGTAGACCGAGTTGACGCGGACCGAGGAGAGGTAGTTCAACGCGCCGATCAGCGCGCGGCCGCGGTCCGGCGCGGCGGGGTTGATCTCCGGATCCCCGGGCTGCCAGTCGCCGAGATGCGGCTGGTAGCTGTGGAGGATCCCGATGCCGCCCAGGTCCTGCGTGTTGTCGAAGCTCGTGTAGGCGAGCAGGTTCTCCGGGCTGTCCGCGCCGCCCTTCAGGAACCACTCGCCCTCGCGAAAGCGGAAGTTGTGCGTCCCCACGGCCTCCAGTCGCCCGAGCCTGAGAAGGCCCTCGGCGTCGTCGGGAATCGGCCGCACTTCGAACGCTCCGGTCGCGCCGTCGAAGTACGCGGACGTCCCGGCGGTCGGGTCGAGGTCGATCGCGATCCCGGCCCCCTCGCGGAACGAGGCCGTCCACTTCCACTCCCCCACCTCGTCGGCGGAGAAGCGCGCCTTCCACACGTCGCCGGGGCTCTTCCCCTTGCCGTCGCCGTCGTAGAAGCCCGGCACGTCGTAGACCGTTCCGGACGGGCTCGTGAACGCGACCTGAAGCCGGTAGAACTCGAACGGGTTCGGGTTCGTCGCCCCCTCGTTCGTCGCGGGCCCGCGGAAAGAGAGCTCGATCGGCGCCCACTTCGCGAACGTCGGAACGCGGCCGTCCGATCCCGCGGGCCCGGTGGATTGCGCGGACGCGGAGGTCGCGCACAGGAGGAGCAGAGCTCCTCCGCGAAGGGTGCATGTCATTCGGTGATTCCTCTCCTCGCCTGCCGCGCGGGGCCCGCGATTTAACCAACCCGCGCCGAGGGCGACAGGCGCAAAAGCCCGGAAACGGCGCTTCAGCCCGCGGAGGCGCGTTCCAGCTCGGTCACGGCCCCTCCGCCAAGCGCTTCCAGCCCCGGGCGGATGCGGGCGCCGTCGCCGACCGCGACGACCGCGAGCCGGTCGGGGTGGAGGTGCCGCGCCGCGAGGTCGTCGAGGTCGGCGCGCGTCATGCGCTCCAGCCACGCGAGACGGCGCGCCGGGTAGTCGTCCGGCCAGCCGTACTTCGCCACGTTGTGCGCGAGCGCGGCCTTCGCCCCGAGCGGCTCGTACTGGCGCAGGAGCGTCCGCCCGAGGCTCTTCCGCGTGAACTCGACCTCGTCGTCCGTGACGCCCTCGCGGAACCGCTCGAGCTCGCGGACGATCTCGGCCGCCGCGGCGGCGGTCGCGTCGGTGTGCACCGCCGCCTCGACGCGAAACGTGCCCGGCTCCAGCCCGCCGTCGAAACCCGAGTGGACGCCGTAGGTCCAGCCCTTCTCCTCGCGCAGGTTCAGGTTCAGCCGCGACGAGAGCGACCCGCCGCCGAGCGGATAGTTCATCGCGATCAGCGGAAAGAAGTCGGGGTGCGTCGCCGCGACGCCGGGGTGGCCGACGCAGAGGTGCGTCTGCGGCGCTCCCGGCAGGTCGACCAGGTACGCTGCAACGCGCTCGGGAAGCGGCGCGGCGAGCGACGCCGTCGGCGCGGGGTCGGCTTCGTCCGCGAGCGACGCGAGGCGCGGGAAGAGCGCGGGAAGGTCCTCCGCGTCCACGCCGCCCACGAGGCTGAGACGCAGCTCGCGCGGCGCCAGCGCGCGTCGCCAGAACGCTTCGACGTCGCCGCGCGTCACGGCCTCCACCGTCGCGCGCGTGCCGACCGCCGGCAGCCCGCCGACGCGGTCCTCGCCCCACGTCACCGCCGCCCAGGCGTCCGCGGCGACGCGGTCGGGGTGGTCGCGGCGCGAGTCGATCTCGACCAGGCGGCGCTCCTTCTCGCGCTCGAAGTCCGCCTTTGCGAAGCGCGGCTCGAGCGCGATCTCCTCGAGCAGGGCGCACGCGCGCGGGAGGTGCTTCGTCAGCGTGACGAGCGTCAGCTCGATCGCGTCGTCGCTCGCGGGCACGCGGAAGAGCGCGCCCAGCCCGTCGAGCTCGTCCTGCAGCGCCACGCCGTCGAGGGGCGCGGTTCCCTCCCTGAGCATCGCGGCCGTGAGCGCGGCGATGCCGGCGGTCGCCGTCGTCTCGCGCAGCCGGCCGGCGGGGAAGGCCAGGGTCAGCGAGACGATCGGCGGGGCGGTCGCCGTTTCTCCCCGGCTCGCCGTCCCCACCGCGCGTACGCCGCTCGGGAGCTCCGCGTGCCAGAGCGGCGGCAGGTGGAAGCGCGGAGCCTCGCCGGGACCGGGCGGCCGCGTGCGGTCGGGCGCGCTCACGCCGCGAGCTCCGGCCGTCCTTCGGGGACCACCGAGAGGGCGACGCGCGCGCGGCCGACGACGTAGTCGCGCGCGACGCGCGCCACGTCCGCCGGCGTCACCGCGTCGTGGCGCGCGAGGTCAGCGGCGAGCGCGCCCGGGTCGCCGCGGAAGAGGTTGTAGTGTCCGAGCGTCGCCGTGCGCGCCGACACGGTGTCGAGCGCGCGCACGACCTGGCCCTCGCGGCGCGCCTTCAAGCGCTCGAGGCGCTCCGGCTCGACGCCGCGTTCGAGCGTCTCGGCGACGAGATCGTCGACGCGCCGCTCGAGCTCCGCGAGCGTCACGCCCGGGCGCGGGCGCAGCTCGAGCGAGAGGTAGCCGGCGAGCTCGAGCGGGCGGTGCATGATCGCGACCGTGCTCGCGAGCTCCTCGTCGATCACGAGCACGCGGTCGAGCACCGCGGAGCGGTTCGCCGATAGAACGTCGGTGAGCAGGTTCAACGCGGCCTCGTCCGGGTGCCAGGACGGCACGGTCGGCCAGGCGAGCGTGAGCTGCGGCACCTGCACGCGGTCCTCCAGCGCAAGGCGGCGCGACTCCGCGAGCGGCGCGGCCCGCGGAACGGGTGCCGCGACGGCCGGACCGGCCGGCAGGCCGCCGAACCAGCGCTCGGCCAGCGCGAGCGCCGCCGCCGGCTCGACGTCGCCGCCGATCGCGAGCGTCGCGTTGTTCGGTCCGTAGAACCGGCGGAAGAAGCTCTCGACGTCGTCGAGGGACGCGGCGTCGAGGTCGGCCATCGATCCGATCGTGAGCCAGTGCAGCGGGTGGTCCACGGGATACAGGTTGGCGCGCACGACCTCGTGCGCGCGGCCGTACGGCCGGTTGTCGTAGCGCTGGCGCCGCTCGTTCTTCACGACGTCCCGCTGGTTGTCGAGCTTGGCCTGCGTCATCGCCGGCAGGAGGAAGCCCATCCGGTCGGACTCGAGCCACAGGGCGAGCTCGAGCGCGTCGGAGGGCAGCGTCTCGTAGTAGTTCGTGCGGTCCTCGCTCGTCGTGCCGTTCAGCGTGCCGCCCGCCTCCTGGACGCGGCGGAAGAAGTCGCCCTCGGCGACGTTCTCCGAGCCCTGGAAGAGCATGTGCTCGAAGAGGTGGGCGAAGCCCGTGCGCCCGACCTCCTCGCGCGCGCTGCCGACGTGGTAGTAGACGTACACCGCCACGACCGGATCGGTGCGATCGGCGTGCAGCACCACCTCGAGGCCGTTGGCCAGCACGTGCTTCTCGAACGGAACGTCCACGGCGGACATCCTCGGGACGCCCGCCGCTATTGCAAGAGCGCGAGCAGGTCTTCGAGGAGCGCCGGGTCGACCTCGGCGCGCGCTCCGTCCGCGCGGCACTCGACCAGGCCGCCCGCGCGGCCGAGGGTGAGGCGGCGCTCGCCGAACGTGCCGCGGAAGACGACGCGCACCTCGTCGGCGAGCTCGGCGCCCTCGCCGTCGAGCCAGCGCACGGCACCGAGCTGCTCGAGCCGCTCGAGCACTGAGTAGAACGCGTGGGACACCTCCGCGGTCTCGCCCTCCGGCCGCCACAGCGCGTTCTCGGCGTCGCGGAGGAAGCGCCGCTCCCCGCTCGCCGTCCCGAGCGTGAGCCCGTGGACCGCGAGGTCGTCCACGACGTTCACGACGCGCGAGCGCAGCCGGTCGAGCGGCGTGCGTGAGAGCTCCACGAGCGCGCCGTCCACGCGTCCGACGAGCGCGTCGCCGAAGCGCCGGAACCACGCCCCGTCGCCGTCGGGGGCGAGCTCGCCCCCGATCCGCCGGCCGCTGCGCTCCACCACCGCGATCGAGAGAACGTCGCCCGTCTCCGGCCAGGCCACGGACTCGTCGAAGCTCGAAACCTGGGCAAACTCGAGCCCGGAGAAGAGGTCCTGCACCGCGCCCGCGTCGGCGGCGTAGACGGCGTCGCCCGAGGACACGCTCCAGGCGTCGCCGTCCCGGGCGAGCGCGAGGGTCTCGCCGCCGCGCGTCAGCTCGACGCGCTCGACGGACTCGCGCAGGGTGCGCAGGAACAGCCGGTCGTAGAGCTCCTGCCGCGGAGCGGAGAGCAGCCCGACCGTCCGGAGGTCCACCGTCCACACGAAGGGGTAGCCCTCGCGGCAGCAGTACCAGCGCTTCGGGTCCTCGACGCGGACGTCGCCCTGCTCCCGGCAGCCGAAGCGGAGCGCGACGGTCTCGCCGCGCTCGCTCTCGAGCTCGACGCGCAGGCGCGGCTCGGCGAGGCCGTACGCCGCGAGGGCGCCCGGCGCGTCGCTTTCGAACCCGTCGACGCGGAGCTCGGCGGCGCCGCGCACGATGAACCCCATCTGGACCGGGTCGAGCGTCGCCACGGCCGGCGTCGTGCTCGTCCAGCCGGCCACGGGGTCGAGCAGCGCGTCGAACGTGAGGTCCACCGCCCCGCCGCCTTCCGCGAGCACCATCGAGCCCGTGCGGCGCAGCGTGATCACGTCGCGCCCGTCGAACGGCGTCGCGCGCCGGTCGCGGTAGTCGTGCGGGTTGAGGTCGAGCGACGTGAAGAGCTTCTTGCTGACGCACAGCACGCGCGCGCCCGCTTCGCCGGGAACGCGGGCGAAGAGGCGCACGCCGTCGACGTCGTCGCCGCCGATCTCGACCCGTCCGCCGCGGTCGCCGGCGGCGAACTCGACGACGATGCGCGGCGGGTCCAGCCCGAGCGCCTCCAGGTCGGGATCGTCCACCGGGATGCCGCGCGTCCGGCAGACGATCTCGAGCAGGTTCTGCACCACGCCGACTTCGGCGGGATAGGGAACCGGCGCCGTCATCGACCAGCGGCCGGCGCGGTCGCGCTCGAGCACGACCTGGATCGCGCGCTCGAGGTGGTCGACCTCGAGCCGGTGCACGTCGCGCGCGTCGACCTCCGCGAAGAGGTGCTCCTCCGGACGCTCGGCGCGCGCCTTCTGCCCCTTCTGCAGGTACCAGACGCCGACCAACGCGGCGCAGAGCGCGGCCAGGACGGCGATCGCGCGCGTCTGCATCAGCGCTTCCTGCGCCAGGCCACCGCGCCGCCGATGGCCATGCAGAGCGCGGGCAGCACCAGCCAGAGCACCCACGTCAGGATCGCGAGCTCGGAGCCGCGCGTGACGTCGAGCCTCGCCGCGCTCGCGGAGCGTGGCGTCACGTTGACCCGGTAGTCGCGCTCGACCATCCAGTTGAAGGCGTTCATCACGAAGTCGCGGTTCGGCGCGAAGTACCCGTTCGAGAGAGCGGCGCCCGACGCCACCGCGAGGAGCCGCGCCTGCCGGACCTGTCCGTCGGGCAGCAGCGCGTCCGCGCGGAACTGCGCCACGGCGGCCAGCGTGAAACGCCGCGGCGGCTGCTCGGAGGGGTCGAGCGCGTGGTTGTAGCCGCCGTTGCCCGGCCGGGGCCGGTCGCGCCACGACCGGGGCCCGGAGTGGAGCAAGCCCAGGAGCTGCCCCCCCTGCGGAGACGCGCCGACGTCGAAGGACGGCGTGTTGGAGAGGACGACGCGGCGGTTCCGCCGCCGCAGCGGCTCGGTGATCGGATGGTTCGCCGCCATGCCCTCGGCGCCGACGAGGAGCACGGCGCACTGCGGCGCGCCCTCGACCTGGTTGCCGAACTGATCGGTCACCGTCTCGCACACGACGCCGCGCGCGGGCCGGATGCCGTGCGCGGCGAGGAAAGAAGCCAGAGTCCCCTCCCCCTCCGGATAGTCGATGCCGAGCGCCGCCACCACGCGGCCGCCGCCGGCGAGGTAGGTGCTCACGTAAGCGAGGTGCTCCGGGCGGAAGGCGTCGCGCGGCGCGGCGATCACGAGCAGCTCGCAGTCCTCGGGCACGCGCCCGTCCTCCGCCGGGTTCCACGACCGGCAGGCGAAGCCGTCGCGCTGGAGCTCCTCGCGGAGCGCGCTGACGGCGGACGTGGTCGTCCCACCGGGATCGCGCTCGCCCTGGCCGGCGGAGAAGTACGCGCGCGGCGCCGTGCCCGCCGACACCTTGGCGATCGCCTCCGCGAGGGCCTCCTCGCCGCGGAAGAGCGTCAGCGTCGCCGGCTCGAACTTGCCGTCGCGCCACGTGCGCGGGTCGACCACGTTGGGAATGCCGCGCTCGTTCAGGTACTGGATCTGGTCGAGCGTCGGGTTGCCCCAGTCGACGGCGCAGATCCCGCCGAAGAGGTGGACCACGGCCTTGCGGCCCCCCATCCGGACGACCATCAGGTTCTCGCCCCGCACGCCGAGCTCGCGCATGCGCTGCTCGGCCGTCGCCGCCTCGGTCATGTCGTGGTAGACGACCTCGACGCGGTCGCCGAGGCGCACGGCCCCGCGGCTGTCCAGCGTCGTCGCCACGAGCCGGAGCAGGTCCTCCATGCGGGTGATCGCGTCGCCGCTGACCCGGTCGTAGGGCCACACCAGCTCGCGGAAGAACGTCTCGATGACGAGGTCGTCGTCCAGCTTCTCGATCAGCTCGACCGTGGCCTCGTCCACGGTGTTGCGCCCGTCCGCCGAAAGGTCGATGCGCAGGTACGACCAGTCCGACACCTCCATGGCGAGCAACGCCACGGCGACCGAGAGCAGCACGGCCACCGCGACCTGCAGCCCGAAGAGGACGCGCGTTCCGCGCCCGAAGGTCTTCGCCTCGCTCACACCGACCACCTGCGCGCCTCGACGATGCGGATCGCCGCGAAGAGGAACACTCCGGTCCACGCGACGAAGAAGACGACGTGCGCCGTGTCGAACGCGCCGGTCACGAAGGAGGACTGGAGGTTGTCGATGACGCTGATGCGCGTCGTGGCCCAGTCGACCGGCCCCGGCGCGAGGCCGCGGAGGAGCTCCCCCGCCAGCGGAAGCAGGAGCACTCCGACGTTCGCGATCACGGCGAGAAGGAGGGCCAGGAGGGGCGTGCCGGTGAGCGCGCTCCAAACGAGCCCCAGCGCGCTGAAGAGCGCCGAGACCAGGACGGCGCCGACGAATCCCGTGAGCACCTGCCCCCAATCGGGAGGCGTGCCGAGCACGTGCAGGAGCAGCGCGTAGAGCGGAACGCTCAACCAGATCAGCGCGAGGACGGTGGTCGCCGCGAGCGCCTTCCCGACCACCACCGCCGCGTCCGAGACCGGAGCGGTCAGCAGGAACTCGAGCATCCCGCTCCGCGATTCCTCGCTGATCATGCGCATCGTCAAGGCCGCCGGCAGGAACGCGGCAAGGACCCAGAACGGCCACCCGCCGCCGAGCGTCACCTCCAGCGCCAGATTGACGTGCCCGCCGTACTGCTTGAGCGCGAGCAGGAAGACGAAGGCGTTGTAGAAGAGCGTCAGGCAGAAGAGGATCCAGGCGAGCGGCGCGAAGAAGAGCCCGGCGAGCTCGCGCCGGTAGATCGTGACGAGTCCCCTCACGTGGCGCGCTCGCCCCTCTCGAACGGATTCAGGTTGTAGACCGCCTGCTTCTTCTCCTTGGGCTTCGCCGCTTCGCCGGCGGGCGGCGCGGCTTCCTCGCCCTCGTCGAGCTCGAGCGCGATGCGCGAGAAGAGCTCCTCCAGCGTCGGCCGCTGCCACGAGAGCTCGCGCAGCGCCCAGCCCTTGGTCGCCGCCAGCGCCCCGACGTCCTCGCGCAGGTCCTCCTCGCACTCCACCTCGAAGCAGTGGTGGATCCCGAGCTTGCCGCGGCTCAGGACCTGTTCCACGCCGGGCAGGCTCTTCATCAGGCGGATCGCCTCCTCGAAGTCCGGCACGACCGCCTCGACGCGCACCTTGGCCCCGCGGCCGAGCTGGGCGACCAGCTCCTCGCGCGTGCCGTCGGCGGCGATCCTGCCCTTGTTCAAGATGACGACGCGTTCGGCCACCGCCTCGATCTCCGGGAGGATGTGCGACGAGACGAGCACGGTCCGCTCGGCCGCCAGCTCGCGGATCAACCCGCGCACCTCGACGCGCTGGAGCGGGTCCAGCCCGCTGGTCGGCTCGTCGAGGATCAGGACCTCGGGATCCGGCAGCATCGCCACCGCGATGCCGACGCGCTGGCGCATGCCCTTGGAGAGCGAGCCGACGAGGCTGCGGCGGCGGTCGGCGAGCCCGACGCGCTCGAGGATCGCTGCGGTCCGCGACTCAATCGCGGAGCGCTCCATGCCGTGAAGCTTGCCCTGGAACGCCAGCATCTCCTCGACGCGGTGCTCCTTGTAGAGCGGCACCGCCTCGGGCAGGTAGCCGATGCGCTTGCGCACCTCCAGCGAGTCGCGCACGACGTCGTGCCCCGCGATGCGAATCGACCCGGACGTCGGCGGGAGGTATCCCGTCAGCATCCGCATCGTCGTCGTCTTCCCGGCGCCGTTCGGGCCGAGGAAGCCGACCACTTCGCACTTTTGAATCGAGAAGGAGACGTCGTCGACGGCGGCG
>JANQEJ010000237.1 GCA_028278425.1 Planctomycetota bacterium
ACCGATGGGGGCGAACGGTCTACCTCCACCTCGTGAGGTTCCCACACCGAGGATGTCCCACTCCGCTCGCTCACGCTCGCTCCGCGGGACGTCACCAACGAAGAACCGATGACCGCCGCCTGCGGCGGCTGACGGACATACTCGCCTTCGGCTCGCGGTCCTCACGCGTCAAAGCGGCCCGAGGACGGGCCACCTTTCCGCGGGCTCGCGCAGCTGCGCTCGCGGGGCGGCGCTGAGGGAAGCGACGACGCCGGCAAGCTCCCCCGCACCTCCGTCCCGAACGGAGCCGAGCGCCGCCCCTTCCGCCTGTTCGACCGCAGCGAGAGCGTCACCGACCGCACCGCAGCGGCCCGGCCCGTCGCTGACGGACACAATCGGTTTTCAGTCCTTCCTCACCCGCGTCCTCAGCAAGCCGTGGATCGTCTCTCCCCCGGCCACGACGTTGCCGCCGCGGAGCCAGTCCTCCCCCCCATCGAAGTCGGTGACCGTTCCGCCCGCCTCGCGGACGAGGAGCGCGCCCGCCGCGACGTCGTGCGGCGAGAGGTGGAGCTCCCAGTAGCCGTCGAAGCGGCCGGCGGCGGTGTAGGCCAGGTCGATCGCCGCGGAGCCCATGCGGCGCAAACCGCGTACGTCGTAGAACACCGCGTTGAAGTTGGCGAGGTTGTCGTGCTCGAGCTCGTTGCGGCGATACGGAAAGCCCGTTGCCACGAGCGCGTCGCCGAGCGTCGCGGTATCGGTGACCCGAATCGGCTCGCCGTTCAGGAAAGCCCCGGCTCCGCGGAAGGCCGTGAACGTTTCGCCGAGGCGCGGCGCGTGCACCACCGCCGCTTCCGGCACGCCGTTCGCGAAGAGCCCCATCGACACGGCGAAGGCCGGCAGGCGGTGCACGAAGTTGATCGTTCCGTCGAGCGGGTCGAGGAACCAGCGCGGGCGGTCGTCGTCGGCCGCGTCGCGCACCTCCTCCTCAGCCTCGATCGCGTGGCCCGGAAACGCCGCGCGCAGGCGCTCGACCAGGAGGCGTTCGCTCGCAACGTCCGCTTCGGTGACGAGGTCGCGGTGGGAGCTCTTGCGGCCCACGTCCCCGGCGTCGATGCGTCCGAGGAATCCCATGAGGATCTCGCCGGCCTCGACCGCGGCGGCGCGGGCGACCTCGACCGCCTCGGCTCCGAGCGTCAAGCGCCGGACTCCAAGAGCGCGAGCACGAGCTCGTCCTGCATCGGCTTGAAGACGTTCGTGTTCATGCCGCCGACGCGCGGGTACTCCACCAGGATCGAGAAGAGCACGCGCCGCCCGCCCGGGGCGCGGATGAGCCCGGAGAGCGCGCTCGTCCCCAAGATCCACCCGGTCTTCGCGAAGACCGCCCCCTCGGCGGGGGTGCCCTTCATCCGCTTCTCGAGCGTTCCCGTCCGGCCGGCGACCGCAAGCGAGGCGAAGAAGGCGTCGCTCGTCGCGTCGTCCATCGCGAGCACCGCGGCGAGCAGCGCGACCACCTGCTCCGCGCTGACGCGGTTGTTCCTCGACAGGCCGGAACCGTCGACCTGCGCGAACCCGTCCGTGGGGACGCCGAGACGCTCGAGCGCGTGCTGCGCGGCCCGCATCCCGCCGGCGCGCGTCCCCTCGCCGGCGACGGCGTCGCCCAGGGTGAGGAAGACCTGGTCCGCCACGCCGTTGATCGAGTGGGTGTTGATCGGCACCAGCGTGTCCTCGAGCGGCGAGCGCAGGACCGCGAGCAAGTCGCCCCCGGGCGGGCTGCGCCGGCGCACCACGTCGCCGTCCACCCGCACGCCGTTCGCGCGCAGGCGGTCGAGCAGGACGCTGCCGAAGAGCTCGACGGGGTCGGGGTGGGCGAAGTCCGCGGACCAGCCGTCCAGGCCGCGCGGGAGCTCGCCCTTCACGGTGCACGCCGTCACCGTCGCTCCGACGCGCACGTCGTTGCGCTTGCCGAACTTGAGGGCGTAGTTCTCCTTGAGGCCGTGCGGCGACGGGTGAACGAAGACCCGCGCGCTTCCGTCGTCGCGCGGCGCCACCGTCGCGAGCAGAACGCCGCCGTTGGCCGTGAACCCGCCCGCCAGCGCGCAGTAGTCGTCCCAGTGCTGCGACTTGTCGGGCCAGCCCGGCGGCGGCGCGGGCACCGCGAAGGTGCCCTCGTCGAGCACGACGTCGCCGGTCACGCGGCGCACGCCGGCCGCGACCAGCGCGCGGGCCGCCTCGCCGAGCCGCTTCGCGGCGAGAACGCCCTCCGGATCGCAGAGGGGATCGCCGCCCGCGCGTACGACCAGGTCGCCCTGAAGCACGCCGTCCGCTCGCCCCCCGCCGGCTTCGAAGACGGTCTCGAACTCCCAGCCGGGGCCGAGCAGGCAGAGCGCCGCCGCCGTCGTCACGAGCTTCATGTTCGACGCCGGTGCCATCGCGCGGTCGGAGCCCAATCCCGCCAGAACGCCCGCGCGGTCGGGGGCCAGCTCGACGGCGTGCACCGCGACGCTCACGTTCGCGGGGCCGACCTTGCCCTTGGAGCGGCGCCGGGCCTCCTCGATCCACCCTGCGATGATCTCGCGCAGGGTCTCCTCGCAGGCCGCCCGTGCCGCCGGGTCGACGTCGGGGAGCTCGGGCGCGACGACCTCCACCGTCTCGACCGTTCCCTCGGCCAGCGCCGCGCTCGGCGGAGGGCCCAGGGTCTGGCGCAGGACCACGAGCAGCACCACGAGGGCGCCGATCACGATCAGTCGCGCGGTCGGGAAGGTCGGTCGTCGTCGTCCGCCAGGATCCATGCGGTGTTGTACGCCAGCCGCGCGGTGCGCGCGATCTTCTCGAAGTCGAGCTTGTCGATGGTGTCGTTGAAGGTGTGGTAGTCCTCGTTGTCCAGCTCGCTGGCCGACTCGAAGAAGAAGAGCGAGGGCACGCCCTCCGCGTGGAACGAGTAGTGGTCCGACCGCTGCCAGAGGTGGTCGGCCTTGCCGGTGACGATCTTGACCTTCGCGCTCTTGAGCTTCCTCGCGCGCTTCAGGACCTTGTCCAGGTCCGGGTTCCGCTTCGCGCCGAGCACGATCACCTCGCCGGTCTTGCCGCGTCCGACCATGTCGAAGTTCAGCATGGCGACGATCTTGTCGCGCGGCACCGGCGGGTTGCGGGCGAGCTCCCGGCTGCCGAGCAACCCGTCCTCCTCGGACGAGAAGGCGCAGGCCAGGATCGAGCGGCGCGTTCCGGCGGCGGCCAGCGCCTCGGCGATCTCGATCATCGCGCACGTCCCGGAACCGTTGTCGTCCGCGCCGAAGCCGATCCGTCCGCGCACGTCGACGCCGACGTGGTCGTAGTGCGCGCCGATGACGACAAACTCGTCCTTCAGGTCCGGATCGGTGCCGCGGACGATGCCGACGATGTTGTCGACGTTGACGGACGTCTGCTCGATGGAGCTGGAGAGGGTGATCTCCACGCTGAGCTTCTCCGGCTTCTTCGGCCGCGCGCTCTTGTCGAGGGACTCGCCGACGGCGACCACGTCGATCCCGAGCATGCGCATCGCCGCCTCCTCGGTGATCTCGAGCGCCGGGAAGTCGTACGTCCGGGGGACCTGCGGGTTGCGCTGGCCGAGCGCGGGGTTCCAAGAGGCCCAGCTATAGCGGTAGCCGAGCCGCGCGGGCTCCAGCTCCTCCCCGTCGCCGTCCAGCGCGGGCTCCACCGGCCGGCGGCGCACCACCAGCACCCCGCTCACCCCCTTCTGCTCGAGGTTCTTGAGCTTGACGTGGATGTCCGAGTCCGGCGTGACGGCGGCGCCCTCGAACTTGCGCTTGTGACGCGGCTCGCCCTCGAGGATCACCGCCACCTTGCCCTTGAGCGACCCCTTCAGGTCGTCGTACTTCTGCTTCTTCGAGGAGATCCCGAAGCCCGCGAAGATCGCCTCGCCGGTCGCCACGCCGGTGCACACGGGGAGCGGAACGAAGTCGGTGCCGTAGACGAGCTCGATCGTCTCGCCGCCCTCGACGGTGGCCGTGAGCCCGCACCCATTCTTCTTCGGAGCGTGGAAGTCCCGCGCGTACCCGAGGCGGAACGAGCCGTCCCGCCCGGCTCCCTCGAGGCCCGCGGCCTCGAACCGCTCGATGATGTAGTCCCCCGCCCGCGTGAGCCCGACGCTCGGCGAATCGCGCCCCTCCAGCGGCGCGGTGGCGAGCTCGAGCAGGTGCGCCTCCACGTCCTCGAGCGTGATCCCGGCGAAGCCCACGTCGTGCTCGGCCGAGCCCGCGACCGGAACGGCGACCGGGGCACCGATCGAGAGCAGCCAAAGGGCCGGGACGACGAGAAGTCGCATCCGAGGATTGTGCCACCGCGCGGGGGAGAACCAAACCGTCTGCGCCCCACCTCGGACGCGCCCTTTACACGGCGCCCGCGGATCAGCCGGTCAGGCCGAACGCCGCGCCGTCGCGCGCGAGCTCGATCGGGCCGTCGAAGGTCTCCGCCGCGACCGCGCGCGCCGTCTCGGGATCGTTCGACGGATAGAAGTGCGAGAGCACGAGTCGCTTCACGCCCGCGTCGCGCGCGAGCCGCGCCGCCGAGCTCGGCGTCAGGTGGTGCTCCACCGCCTCGGCGTCGGGGAAGGAGCACTCGCACACGAAGAGATCCACCCCCCGGGCGAGCTCCGCCACCGCCGGGTTCTCGCCGGTGTCGCCGGAGTACGCCAGGCTCTCCCCGGAGGGGAGGTCGACGCGCCAGGCCACGGCGTTGGGCGTGTGCAGCGTCCGCGCGCAGGTGAAGACCAGCCCGTCGGCCTCGAAGCCGCCCCGTCCCTCGCCGTCGACCTCGACGACGTGCACGTCCCGCGCCGGATCCCTGCCCCAGCGGCCGAAGACCTCGCCGCCGGAGCCGAGGAGCTCGTCGAGCCCCCGCGGTCCGTAGACGGCGAGTTGCGGCGGCGGCGCGAGGAACGGGCTCCGCCGCGCGAAGGCGAGCGCGAAGACGTCCAGGCAGTGGTCGGTGTGGTAGTGGCTGAGCACGACGCGCCGCACGTCGTGGAGCTCGATCCCCGCCGGGGCGAGCTGCCGCGTGGTGCCCGGACCGCAGTCCAAGAGCGTGACCGGGCCGGACTCTTCCGGCCGCAGCGCGTACGACGAGCAGCCGTAGCCGGTCCGGGGCAGGATCGAACCGGCGCCCAGGACGGTCAGCGTCGCCATTCCTCTAATAACCGTCGGGGTGGGCGGTGTGGAACCGCCAGGCGTCGCCCAGGATCTCGTCGAGCCCCGTTCGCTTCGGCTCCCAGGCGAGGAGCTCGCGCGCGCGCGAGCCCCCGCTGACGAGCTGCGCGGGGTCGCCGGGCCGCCGGTCGACGAGCCGGGCGGGGATCTCGCGCCCCGTCACCCGCCGGGCCGCCTCGACGACCTCCTGCACGCTGAAGCCGGTTCCCGTCCCGAGGTTGCACGCCAGCGTCGTCGTCCCCGCCTGGAGCGTCGCCAGCGCGCGCAGGTGCGCGTCCGCGAGGTCGTCCACGTGGATGTAGTCGCGGATGCACGTCCCGTCCGGCGTGTCGTAGTCGCCGCCGAACATCAGGATCTCCTCGCGCTTCCCGAGCGCCACCTGGAGCACGAGCGGGATCAGGTGCGTCTCCGGCGCGTGAACCTCGCCGATCGTCCCGTCCGACGCCGCTCCCGCGGCGTTGAAGTAGCGCAGCGCCGCGGCGCGCATCCCGTAGGCGTGGGCGTAGTCCTGCATCATGTGCTCCATGTGCAGCTTGGTGTGCCCGTACGGGTTGATCGGCACCTGCGGGTGGTCCTCGGTCATCGGGACCTGCACCGGCTCGCCGTAGGTGGCGCAGGTCGACGAGAACACGATGTCGCGGCAGTCGGCCGCGCGCATCGCCTCGAGCAGGTTCCAGGTGTAGGTGACGTTCTCGCGGTAGTACTTCGACGGGTCCTCGACCGACTCCCCCACGTAGCACTTGGCCGCGAAGTGGATCACCGCCGCCGGCCGGCGGCGCTCGAAGACTTCGGCCAGCGCCTCGCGGTCGCCGAGATCGACGACGTCGAGCGGCGCGCTGACCGCCTCGCGGTGTCCGGTCGACAGGTTGTCCAGCACGCTGAGCTCGATCTCCCGCTCCTGGAGGAGGCGCACCGTGTGGCTGCCGATGTAGCCGGCGCCGCCGGCGACGAGCACCGGTCCGTCGGGCGTGGGCTGGGACATGGGGCGCGCGAAGATAGCGGCGGTCCGCCTAGCCGCCAACGACGATCCGGAACCCGAGCCCCTCCATGTCCCGCCAGAACGACGGCCAGGTCTTGCGCACGCAGGCGGGCTCGGCCGTGAACACCGCGGGGTGCACGAGGCCGAGCAACGCGTGCAGGAACGCGAGCCGGTGATCGCCGCGCGGGTCGAGGACGACGTCGCCCATCGGCGGCTCGCCGCCGGGCTCGACGGCGAGCGTGTCCGCGCCGGCGCGCACGGCGAGACCGACCGCGCGCAGCGCCTCCGCGATGCCGTCGACGCGGTCGCTCTCCTTGCGCCGCAGCGTCGCGAGGCCGGCGAAGCGCGAGGGGGCGCCGCAGCGCACGGCGGCGGCCGCCGCCACCGCCGCGAGCACCGGCGCCAGGTCGGGCTCGTCCCCGAGGTCGAGCTCCGCGCCGCCGGTCGGCGCTCCGCCCGCCCGCAACCCGTCCTGGTCGCAGAAGGCGCGGCAGCCGAAGGCGGCGAGGTGGCGCGCGATCCGGACGTCCCCCTGGGGAGAACCCGGGCGCAGCGAGAAGACCGCGAGCTCGCCGCCGGTCAGCGCGGCCGCGGCGAGCGGCACGGCGGCGAGCGACGCGTCCGGCTCGACGGTCACCGGCTCGTCCCGGCGCGGCGGCCCGGCGAGGCGGAAGGTGCGCTCGCCGTCCTCCCCACCCTCTTCCACGGGCACGCCGAAGCCCGCCAGGGCGCGCAGGGTCATCGCGAAGTACGGCCGGCTCGGAATCGGCCCCCGCACCCGCAGCGTCCGCTCGCCGCCGGCGGCGGCGAGCGCGATGAGCAGGGCGCTCGCCTCCTGGCTCGAGGCCGGATCCTCGAGCAGGAGCTCCGCCGGCGGTTCCGCCGGGGTGACCTCGACCTCGAAGCCGCCGGGCTCGCCCCGAAACCCGAGGCCGACGCCCGCGCGCTCCAGCGCGCGGCACAGGGGCTCGCTCGTGCGGCGCCGGAGCGTGCCCTCCGGAGCGAGCCGCGACGTGCCCCGGGCCGGCCGAAACGCCAGGAGCGCGAGCGCGAAGCGCGCGAGCGTGCCGGACTCCCCCACCGGGACCGGGCCCGTCGTTTCCAGGGCCGCGAGCGCCGCCTGCGTCGCACGGACGTCGTCGCCGTCCGGGAGGGGGCCCACCTCGACGGGCTCCTCGCACAGCGCGGCGAGGACGAGGGCGCGGATCGCCATCGACTTCGACGGCGGGACCACCGCCTGGCCGAAGGGCGGCTGCTCCGGGGCGCGCAAACCCCGGGGCGTGGGCAAGTCGGCGGGCACGGCGCGATTGTAGGGCCGCGAACCGCCTGCCATACTGCGCGAATGGAACAGGAATCGGTGTATTTGGGCCGCCACGAGCGGCTGGGCGAGCTCCGGCTGAAGACGGCCGGCAAGGTCCGCGACATCTACGACGTCGACGACGATCACCTCCTCTTCGTCACGTCCGATCGCGTCTCCGCCTTCGACGTCATCATGCCGCAGGGCATCCCGCACAAGGGGCGCGTGCTGACCTCGATCGCCGCGCACTGGTTCGCGCGGACGGCGGACATCATCCCGAACCACCTGGTGTCGACCGACGTCGCCGACGTGCCCGGCCTTCCGGCCGAGCACCACGACGACCTGCGCGGCCGCGTCATGCTGGTCAAGCGGTGCGAGCCGACGGTGGTCGAGTGGGTCATCCGCGGCTACATCGTCGGGTCGGGGTGGAAGGACTACCAGGCCAGCGGAAGCGTCTGCGGCGTGCCGCTGCCCGCCGGCCTGGAGTTCTGCCAGAAGCTCCCCGAGCCGATCTTTACCCCCACGACGAAGGACGACGTCCACGACGAGCCGATCACCGCCGAAGAGGCACGCGAGCGGGTGGGCGACGACGTCTACGCCAAGGCGCACGCGGCCTGCTTCGCGCTCTTCCAGCGCGGGACCGAGGAGCTCGAGCGGATCGGCGTGCTGCTCGCCGACACCAAGTTCGAGTTCGGGCTGCGCGCAGGCGAGCTGCTCCTGATCGACGAGGCCCTGACGCCGGACAGCTCGCGCTTCTGGCCGGCCGACGAGTACGCGACCGGCAAGAACCAGCCGAGCTACGACAAGCAGATCCTGCGCGACTGGCTCGAGACGCTCGACTGGGACAAGAACCCGCCGGCGCCGGACGTGCCGCGCGACGTCATCGCGCGCATCTCGGAACGCTACCTCGAGATCTGCGAGAAGATCACGGGCACGACGCCCGCGGGGGTGCCGGCGTGAAGAAGGTCGCGCTCCTGATGGGCTCGGACTCGGACCTGAAGCGGCTCGAGGCCTGCATCGATCACCTGCGGAAGTTCGAGATCCCCTTCGAGGCCCGCGTGATGTCCGCGCACCGGACGCCGAAGAAGGTCGTCGACTTCGTCGAAGGCGGCGAGCGCAACGGCATCGGCGTGTTCCTGTGCGCCGCCGGCGGCGCGGCCCACCTCGCCGGCGTCGTCGCCGCGCACACCGACCTGCCGGTGATCGGCATCCCGATGGACAACCCGCCGCTCGGCGGCATGGACGCGCTGCTGGCGACCGTGCAGATGCCGGGCGGCATCCCCGTCGCCTCGGTCGCCGTCGGCGGCGGCGGACCGGCCAACGCGGCGCTCTTCGCAGCGCGCATCCTCGCTCTGTCGGACGAGACGCTGGCGCAGAAGCTCGCCGCCTTCCGCGAGGAGCAGGCGGCCAAGGTCGGCCAGAAGGACGAGCGCCTGCAGGAGAAGCTCGGCGGGTAAGGACCATGGCGGTCCAGACCATCGCCTGGCACGGTCGCGATCCGGGCTACGTCCGGATGATCGAGCAGACGCTGCTCCCCGGGGACGCCCGCCTGCTCGAGGTGCGCAACGTGCAGGACATGGTCGACGCGATCTACCGGCTCGCCGTGCGCGGAGCGCCGGCGATCGGCGTCGCGGCGGCCTACGGCGTCCTGCTCGGCGTCCAGGACGAGGGCGAGCGCGCGCCCGACGAGCTCGTGGCGCTGGTGAACGAGACGGCGGACGAGCTGGCGGCGGCGCGCCCCACCGCGGTGAACCTCTTCTGGGCCCTGGACCGCATGCGCGCGCGCGCCGAGCGGGACCGCGCGGCGGGTGCCGACTCGCCCGCCATCCTCGAGGGCCTCTTCGAGGAGGCCGGCGCGATCGCGGAGGAGGACGCCGGCCAGTGCGAGCGCATGGGCGAGATCGGCGCGGAGCTCGTCGCGGACGGCATGACGGTCCTCACGCATTGCAACGCCGGCGCGCTGGCCACGGCGGGGATCGGCACGGCGCTCGCCCCGATCTACGCCGCGAAGCGGCAGGGCAAGAACGTCGCGGTGTTCGCCGACGAGACCCGCCCGCTCCTGCAGGGCGCGCGGCTCACCGCCTGGGAGCTCATGCAGGCCGGCGTCGACGTGACGCTGATCACCGACAACATGGCCGCGCGCGTCATGTACGAGGGCAAGGTCGACATGGTCTTCGTCGGCTCGGACCGCATCGCCCGCAACGGGGACGTCTGCAACAAGATCGGCACCTACGGCGTCGCCGTGCTCGCGAAGCAACACGGCATCCCCTTCTACGTCGTCGCGCCGCTCTCGACCTTCGATCCCTCGGTCGCCACCGGCGCCGACATCCCGATCGAAGAGCGCCCGGCGGAGGAGATCACCGAGGGTTTCGGCAAGCGGACCGCGCCCGAGGGCGTGCGGGTCTACAACCCCGCCTTCGACGTCACGCCGGCGGAGCTCGTCACCGGCATCGTGACCGAGGTGGGCGTCATCGAGCACCCCAACACCGAGCGCGTCGAGGAAGCGCTCCGCCGCGGCGGGCGGCTCTGACGTCTCCGCGGTTCGCCTTCAGATCGCCGGAGCGGGTGTCCGATCCCTAACCACCGCCCACCGCGACGCGGCGGTGGACGACCCCGAAGCTTTTTCCGGACTCCCCACGGAAGGCTGCACCGCAACATGACCCCCACTCCGAAGAAGCAGTCGCCCGGCAAGGGCACCGCGCACGTCAAGACCCGCACCCCGCGGCCCGACGAGCTCACGCGCGAGACGTTCGAGTTCATCGCCGCGATCGACGACTACAAGCGCCGCCACATGCGCTCGTTCCTCGACGACGTCCAGATCCTGAGCGTCGCGCACGAGCTCGGCTGGACCCCGTCGGGCAAGGCCGTGCCGGTCAAGCCCAAGAAGGACGAGATCCAGGCCTTCGCCGGGGCGCGGGAGAAGTACCGGGTGGAGCAAGGGCGGCTGTTCCCGAGCTGGAGTGAGATCTTCGAGATCTTGATGGAGCTGGGATACGCGCGGGCGGAGGAAACGGATAGCGACGCCGCTTAGGTCGTAGCCCGAAAGCCAGCACCCCCTATTCCGCCGCGCGGTAGCGCTCCAGGTTCGCCTCGAGCCCCGGCCGGCGCGGGTCGTCCGGGCCGACGGCCGCGAGCGCGCGCTCTTCGGCTTCGGCCGCTTCCCCCGCGCGGTCGTTGAGAAACAGAGCCTCGGCGTAGGTGTCGAGCACGTCCGCGTTGTCGCCGCGCAGCTCCATGAGACCGACCGCCCGCTGCGCCCAGCGCAGGGCCGTTTCCGGGTCCCGGATCGCCGGATCCCCGTCGGGGTCGATCAACACCCACGCGGACTCGTTCCAGGCGAGCTCGTCCTCCGGAAGGGCCAGGCGCCAGTCCTCGAGCGACGCGGTGCGCTCCTTCGTTTGGCCGAGCACGGCGAACACCTTCTGGCGGTAGAAGTAGAAGGCCGAGACCGGCCGCACAGAGCTCGCGATCGCGGCGTCCCAGTGCTCGATCGCCTCCTCGAAGCGATGCGGCGTCTTCATCAAGGAAAGGGCGAGGTTCGCCCGCAGCAGCGGATCGTCCGGGGCGTGCGGCAGGACCTCCTCGTACATCCGCAGCGCCGTCTTGTACTCCTCCCGCCGCTTGTGGATGTTCGCCAAGCTCACCTTGGCCTTGTGGAAGTCGCGGTTGCGCTCGAGCGCGTCGCGGAAGGCCTCCTCCGCCTCCGCGAGCTTGTCGAGCTTCAGGAAAGCGACACCGCGGTTGAAGTGCACCTCCGCCACGTCGTCCGCGAGCGCGGCCGCCTTGTCGAAGACATCGATCGAACGCTCGGGGTCGGAGTCCGTCAGCGCCACGCCCAGGCCGATCAGCGCGCGCGGGTAGTTCGGCCGCTCGGCCAAGCACCGCTCGAACGCCTCGATGGCTGCGGCGCGGTCGGTGACCATGCGCGCCATGCCGACGAAATACCAGGTGGTCGGCCGGTCCGGCCACAGGCTCGCGAGCGCGTTCGCCGCGTCCGAGGCGGCGTCGGCGTCGCCGGCGAACGACGCGGCGCGGGCGAAGTCGCAGTAGTAGAGGGCGCGGCGCTTCGGTGCGATCAGAGCCGCCTCGTGGAGATAGGAAAGCGCCTGTCGCGCCAGGTCGGCGTCGTTGCCCGCGGTGCCGAGGATCCGGCGTCCGAGCAGGGACAGCTCGAGCGCGGTTTCCGGCTCGCCCAGGCTCGCCTCGAGCTCGTCGGCCGCCTCCGTCTCGCCCACGCTGCGCAGCAGGTCGAGACGCAACGCGTCGAACTCGCGCTCGGTCAAGCCCTTCGCGTCGTCGAGGACCGCGAGCCCCTCCTCCGACTCGTCCATGGCGCGCAGCGTCATCACCTTGCCGATGACCGCGGCACCGTTGTCGGGCTCCATCGCCAGGACCTCGGCGAAGGCGGCGAGCGCGACCGCTCCCTCCTCCTCGGCGAGCGCCAGATAGCCGTCCTCCACGCGCTCCGCGAGCCGGGACGTCTCCACGCGGGCCTCGCCGGCGCGGAGCTCGTCCTCCTGCGCGCGCAACTTGGTGGCGAGATAGCCCATCACCGGCAAGGTGACGAGGAGCACCGCGACGAGCGCCGCCTTCAGGGGCTCGCGCCGCGTCCACCGCGAGAGGCGGGCGACGGGGGACGCGCGCCGGGCCCGAATCGGCCGCAGCTCGCGGAACGCGCGCAGATCGGCGACGAGCTCCGCGGCGCTCTGGTAGCGGCGGTCCGGGTCCTTCTCCATCGCCTTCAGGACGATCGTCACCAGGTCCGCCGGCAGGGCCGGATTGAGCTTGTTGGGCGCCTGCGGCTCCTTGGTGAGGATCTTGCTCAGCACCTCGTGCGAGGTCTCCCCCGTGAACGCGGGCTGGAAGGTGAGGAGCTCGTACAGCGTCACGCCGAGCGAGAACAGGTCGGAGCGGTGGTCGACCTTGACCCGCCGCGCCATCGCCTGCTCCGGAGAGACGTAGCGCGGCGTGCCGGCGAACTCGCCGGTCTGGGTGACGTGCGGCAGGCCCTCCTCGCGCGCGAGGCCGAAGTCCGTCAGCACCGCGACCCCGTCCGAGCGGATGACGATGTTGGACGGCTTCACGTCGCGATGGATCACGCCGTGCTCGTGCGCGTAGCTCAGCGCCTCGCCGACCTGGATCATGAGGTCCACCGCGGACTCGAGGAAACCGCCGCGCGGCGCCTCGACCTTCGGCGTGCCGGACGACGAGGAGGGTTTCGCGCCGCTGGGGTCGCTGTCGCCGGTGTGCCTTCTCACCAGCGAGGAGATGGGCGTGTTGCGCAGCGTCTTCGGCGACTCCGAACGAAGCTGGTAGATCAGCTTGTCCACCGGGAGCCCGCGCAGGAACTCCATCGCGAAGTAATGGAAGCCGCCGGTGACGCCGATCGAGTGGACCTCGGCGATGTTCGGGTGGTTCAGCTTGCCGGCGGCGGAGGCCTCGCGCCGGAACCGCTCGACGGCGCGCTCATCGAGGCTCAGGTGCTGGGGCAGGGTCTTCAGCGCGACGGTGCGGCCCAGCGAGATCTGCTCGGCCTCGTACACGATGCCCATCCCGCCGCGCCCCACTTCGCGCAAGATCCGGAAGTCGCCGACCTCCCGCGGCGGCGCGTCGTCGCCGAGCTCGCCGAAGCCGTGCGTCTCAGCCTGGGAGGTGTCGTCCCGGGGTTCGTCCGACATCCCGGGCGAGTTTAGGGCACGCCCATGACCGTAGCCACGTTCGAGAAGCGGACGGTCAGGAAGAGCGGGTGCAGCATGGCCACCTGGAAGACGAGCGGGAAGCCGAGGAACGCGGTGGAGGTCGGAATGGTCGCGGGGAAGGCTTCCCGTCGTCATCGCAAGGACGCCACGCGACACGAACACATTGCCGCCGATCGACACGTCGCCCGTCGGGTCGAGGAGGATCGAGCCGCTGAACTCGGTCGTGACGGTGTCGATCGACCCCGCGCCCCCCAAGACTCCAAGCCCTTCGAGCACGAAGGTGCCCAGTCCGTCGATCACGCCCTCGACGTCCACGTTGCCCGTGTTCGTCAGCGCATTGCCGTTCGTGATCTCAAGCGTCGCGCTCGCCTCGACGACGAGGCCACCGCACTGCTCGTCGCTGGAGACCACCGGCTGGAGGATCGTGACCGGGATGACCGCTTCGGTGAACTGGTCCGGAACGCCGTCGGTCCAGTTGGAGCTCACGGTCCACGCCGTTCCCGAGTTCCCCGTCCAGGGGGTCGTCTGACCCGCGGCCGCACCCGCTGCCAAGATGAGCAGCAAAGAACCGCGGACGAGGTTGCAGACCTTCTTCGTGCGCTTCGCCCCCTTCCGGCGATCCCCTTTCGCGAGCGGGGTTCTCCGGTGGGGGCACCGCGGCGTTTGGAGACCCCAACCCCTGGCGAGTACGAGGGCCGCGGCTCTCCGGATCATCACACGGACGCCGGATCCTGGGGCCTACCGCGGTTTGCAGGCCTCCCAGCCGCGAAGGATCTCCTCCCGGTCCAAACCGCGACCGATCAGGAGCAGGATCGACTCCGCCGGGATCTCTTCGTCGCCGGGGCCGAGCTCGAGCCACTGGTACGTGCCCTGCACGACGACCGCGCGCGGATGATCCCGGCACGCGAGGATACCTTTCACCCGATAGAGCTCGTGCGTGCGCCGCGCGGCGAGGAACTGGATCCACATCTTGAGCCGGTGCAGGTCGAGCGGATCCGCCGCGCGCAGGACGATCGTCCCGACGCCTTCGGTGTGCTTCGCGGGCGGAAGGCTCGCGAGGTCGGCGAGGCGCCACGCGCCCGTCGCGCCGGTGGCGAGCGCCAGGATCCGGCCGACGTCGCAGGCGGCGCGCTCCGTGCGCTCGATCGGCACCGCCGCGTTGCGGGCTTGCAGCGCGCGCTCGGCCCGATCGAGCGTCGCCGCGTCGGCCGCGTCGCAGTGGTTCAGGAGCACGAGGTCCGCGTAGCCCACCTGCTCCGCCACCTCCGGATGGCGCTCGAGCTGGTCGGCCACGTGCACCGCGTGCGCCACCGTCACGACGCCGTCGAGCGCGACCGCGTCGGCGATGCGGCCGTCGACGACCAGCGTCTGCACGATCGGCCCGGGCGACGCCAGGCCCGAGGCTTCGATCAGCAGGCGCTCGAAGGGACGCCGCCGTCGCGCGCGCAGCATCCGCTCGATCGCGTCGACCAGGTCGCCGCGCACGGTGCAGCAGAGGCAGCCGTTCTCGAGCTGGACCACCTCCTCCGCCGTTCCGACGACGAGCCGCCCGTCGATGCCGACGTCGCCGTACTCGTTGACGATGACCGCGATCGCCTCGCCATGGCGTTCGGTCAGGATGCGGTTGACCAGCGTGGTCTTGCCGCTGCCGAGGAAGCCGGCGAGCAGCGTGACCGGAACGGGCTCCAAGTCACTCGCCCGGATAGATCGGGAAGGCCTTCGCCACCTCGCTGACCTCGGCCTTCACGCGGCGCGCGACGGCCTCGTCGCCGGGGGCGCTCAGGACGTCGGCGATCCAGTGGCCGAGCCGCACCATCTCCGCCTCGCCGAGGCCGCGCGTCGTCACGGCGGCGGTGCCAATGCGCACGCCGCTCGCCTTCATCGGCGGCTGCTGGTCGTACGGGATCAGGTTCTTGTTCGCGGTGATGTCGACGGCGTGCAGCGCGTCCTCGGCGTCGGCGCCGGTCAAGCCGAGCCCGGACACGTCGAGCAGGAACAGGTGATTGTCCGTCCCGCCCGAGACGATCCGCAGGCCGCGTTCGGTGAGCGTCCCCGCGAGCTTCGCCGCGTTGGCGACGACCTGCCGGCCGTAGTCCTTGAAGTCGTTCCCCTGCGCCTCGCGCAGCGCGACCGCCTTGGCGGCGATGACGTGCATGAAGGGTCCGCCCTGCCCGCCGGGGAAGACCGCGCTGTTGATCTGCTTGATCCAGTCCGCGCCGCACACGATCAGGCCTCCGCGCGGGCCGCGCAGGGTCTTGTGCGTCGTCATCGTCGTGACCGCCGCGTGCGGGACCGGGCTCGGGTGCACGCCCGCGGCGACCAGCCCGGCGATGTGCGCCATGTCGACCAGGAGGTGCGCGTCCACCTCGCGCGCGATCTCGGCGAAGGCGGCGAAGTCGATCACGCGCGAGTAGGCCGACGCGCCCGCCATCAGGACCCGCGGGCGAAGCTCCAGCGCCTGTTCGCGCACGCGATCCATGTCGATCCGCTCGGTCGCCTTGTCGACGCCGTAGGAGTGGAACTCGTAGAAGACGCCGGAGAAGTTCTTCGGGTGCCCGTGCGACAGGTGCCCGCCGTGGTCGAGCGACATGGCGAGGATCTTGTCCCCCGGCTCGCAGAGCGCCATCAACGCCGCGATGTTCGCCTGCGTGCCGCTGTGCGCTTGGACGTTCGCCCGCTCGCTGCCGAAGAGCTCCCGCGCCCGGGTCCGGGCCAGCTCCTCGATGTCGTCGACGTGCTCGCAGCCGCCGTAGTAGCGCCGGCCGGGATACCCCTCCGCGTACTTGTTGGTCGGGACGGTGCCCATCGCCGCCATCACCTCGCGCGAGGTGTGGTTCTCGGAGGCGATCAGCTCGAGCTGGCGCTCCTGGCGCAGGAGCTCGGCCTCGATGGCGTCCCAGACCGGGTCGTCGCTCTTGAATCGCTGCATGCGGAGGTTCTGGTTCGGTTGGAGAGGTGTTGCCGGGGCCCGCAAGAGAACTAGGGCGGCGGAACATTGTCTCCTTGCTCCCGCCCTGTTCAATAAGGGAGCGAGCCCCATGCGCCTCCCCCACGCCCTCCCGCTTCTCCTCACCCTGACGCCGCTCCCGGCGAGCTGCGGCGGCTCCACCGACGCCGGCGCCGGAACCGCCGGCCGCGGCATCGTCGTGCTCACCGAGAACCCGGAGCACCACGAGGTCCCGCCCGAGGAGCTCCTGGCGCAGGGCATCCGCCCCCACTTCCACGACTTCGGCCGCGTGCCGGTCGGGGACAAGGCGCAGCACGTCTTCCGCCTGCGCAACGACGACCCCGAGCCGGTGACGATCACCCGCATGCAGCCCGAGTGCGGCTGCACAAAGCCGGTGATCCAGTACACCTCGGCCGACGGCGAGCTCGTGCGCGGCAACCCGGACCCGCGCGCGAAGAAGGTGATCACGCTCCCCCCCGGGGTCGTCGCCGAGCTCTACTTCAACCTGGACACCGGCAAGGTCCGCTACACGAACCGGGACGAGCTCTACACCGTGCAGATCGCCACGGACTCGCCCAACCGACGCTTCTTCGCGCTCGAGACGCACATCTTCGTCGAGGACGCGTTCCAGGCGACACCGATGCCGATCGACCTGAAGCGCATCTCGCGCAACGGCGGCGGGCGCGGCACGTCCGACATCATCCAGGCCGGCGGCGTCGGCGCCCGCCTGCTGCGGATCGGCGACGTCGATCCGGGCCTCGAGGCGCGCCTCGAGGCGAACGAGACCCTCGGGCGCGAATTCTGGACGCTGCACGTCGAGGTGCCCCCGCCGCTCGAGCCCGGACCGCTGGTGCGCAAGCTCCAGATCCTGACCGAGGACGCGAACGGCAACCCGTACCGCCCGCTCGAGGCGACCGTGATCGCCATGGTGGTCGAGGACGTCGACTGGACGCCGCTTCGGCTCATCGCGCGCGGGACGACGCTCGCGGAAGGCGGCCAGCGCGAAGCGGAGGTCGAGGTGTACTCGCTGGTCCCCGACGACTGGCTCCGGATCGTGACCGGCCGCATCGAGGGCGACGGCGCCGACAAACTGGAGCTCACCCTCACGCCCGGTTACGTCGACCAGGTGCGCGGCAGCGAGCGCTGGACGGTCACCCTGCGCCTGAACGAGCCGAGCGAGGAGATCCTGCGCGGCAAGGTGATCCTCTCGATCGAGGGCAAGCCGGACGCGGCGATCGAGTACGGGTTCTACCCGCGGTAGCTCACGCGGGCGAAGCGGCGCTTGCCGACCTGGACGAGCAGGTTCTCGGAAGGCCGCGGCACGAGCGCCTTCGGGTCGCCGATCACCTCGCCGTCGAGGCGGACGCCGCCCTGGTCGATCAGCCGGCGCGCCTCGCCTCCGCTCGCCGTCAGGCCGACCTCGCGCAGGAGGACCGTCAGGGGCAGCCCCTCCTCCGGCCAGTCGCCGGGGAACTCCCTCTCCGGGATCTCGTCGGGGAGCTCCTTCTGCTTGAACTGCTTGTCGAAAGCCTCGGCGGCGGAACGCGCGGCGTCCGCGCCGTGGAAGAAGGCGGTCAGCTCCTGCGCGAGCCGCGCCTTGGCGTCGCGCGGGTGTCCGGCGAGCAGCGCCGCGATCTCGTCCTCCGGGACGCGCGTGAGGTGGACGAACCACGTCTCCATCGCGTCGTCCTCGATCGCCATCGTCCGCCCGTACATCTCGTTCGGCGGATCGGTGACGCCGATCGTGTTGCCGAAGGACTTCGACATCTTGCGGCCGTCGAGGCCGTTGATGAGCGGCGTCGTGCAGACCACCTGGCGCTCCTGGCCCTCCTGCTCCTGCAGGTCCCGTCCGACCAGGAGGTTGAAGAGCTGGTCCGTGCCGCCGAGCTCGACGTCCGCGCGCACCATCACCGAGTCCCAGCCCTGCATCAGCGGGTACAGGAATTCGTGGATGCCGATCGGCTCCTCGGCCTGGATGCGTTGCTGGAACGTGTCGCGCTGGATCATCTGCGCCACGGTCATCCGCGCGCAAAGGCGCATGACGTCCTCGAACGCCATCTCGTCGAACCACTCGGTGTTGTAGCGCAGCTCGGTGGCCTCCATGTCGAGGACGAGGCCCGCCTGGTCGGTGTAGGTCTTGAGGTTCGCGCGCACGACCTCGCGCGTCAGCGCCGGGCGGAGCTTGTTGCGCCCCGACGGATCGCCGACCATCGCGGTGGCCTCGCCGACGATGAGCACCACGGTGTGCCCGAGCTCCTGCACGTCGCGCAGCTTGCGCAGGAGGATCGAGTGGCCCACGTGCAGGTCGGGCGAGCTCGGGTCGAGGCCGAGCTTGACCCGCAGGCCGCGCTTCTCCTTCGAGGCGGCGGTCAGCTTCGCGCGCAGCTCCTTCTCGTCGATCAGCTCGACCGCGCCGCGGCGGAAGGCCGCGAGGCTCGCCTCGATCCAGCTCGCGCCGAAGACGGTCATTCGGCCGCCGGCTCCGCGGGAACGTCGAGCTTCGGGCGGGGCTGGTCCGCGAGCTGCCGCGCGCGGCGCGCGCGGAACCAGCTCGCCCAGGCGCCGGGTTGGTTGCCGGGGCGCGCCGTGTGCGCGAGCCAGCGCAGCGCCGGCGCGATCGATTCGAGCCGATCCGGGTCCTCCTCTTCCAGGCGTTCCGCCACTGGAGCCAGCAGGTCGAGCGCCTCGTCGCGCCGCGCGATCGTGATCCGCACGGCGCGCTCGATGAGCGGCGGCGCGTACACCTTCTCCCCCTGCGCGTAGCGCACGAGCTCGGCCGGCTCGACCGCGGCGCGCGGCAGGTACGGCGCGCGCCGGATGCGCTCCGCCGGCGCGACGGGCGGCTCCCGCGCCGGGAAGCCCTCCTCGTCGAAGCGGATCTCGCCCGAGCGCAGCTCGAGCGTCCAGCGCTCGCGCACCGCGAGCGCGCCGCCCAACGGCAACTCGTAGTTCAGGAGCGGGATGCGCGCCTCGCCGTCCGGCTCGATGACGACTTCCTCGACCGCGGAGGTCGTGTGCGAGGTGGCGCGCTTCGACTCGTTGCCCACCGCGTCCATCGCGAAGGTCGCGTGCACGAGCGTTCCCGGCGGGAGGTGGAGCGACACCGGCCGCGGCAAGTCGTGCGACGCGAGCAGGACCAGCCGGTAGTCGAGCGCCGAGCCCTCGACTTCCTCGCTCGCGAGGCGCAGCTCGAGCGATCGAACGAGCGCGCGCCCGTCGAGGATGCGCTCGTAGCCGCGCGCGAACTCGACCAGGTGGGCCGGCGGCCGGCGCAGCAGGATCCCCGCCAGGATGCGGCGGGCGAGGGCGTCGTCCCCCGCCTCCACCGCGGCCTGCAGCGCGTCGAAGGCGGGGACGAAGTCCGGGGGGATGCGCTCGCGCTCCACCGCGGGCGCACCCTGCGACGCGACGTCGCCGTCGGCCGCGCAGCCGGCGAGGCCGGCCGCGAGGCCCAGGACGGCGAGAAGGCGGTGCGGGAAGTCCAACCGCCGGCGCGGGGCGCTACGCGCCCTCCTCCTTCTTCGGAGCCTCTTCGCCCTCGGCCGCGGCGGCCGGGGGCTCTTCGGCGGGAGCGGGAGCCGCTTCCGCGGCAGGCGCCTCCTCGGCGGCCGCCGCGGGCTCCGGCGCGGGGGCTTCCGCCGCCTCGGCGGGGGCCGCCTCCGGAGCCGGGGACTCCGCCTCGGCTGCGGCGGCCGCTTCCGCCGCGGCGGCCTCCGCGGCGGCGGCCTCGGCCTTCTGCTGGATGCGCTCGTTCTCGTCGAAGTCCGCGTGGACGAACGAGAGACCGATCTTGCGCTCCTCGGTGTCGACGCGGATCACCCGCACCTCGACCTTCATGCCGGGCTGCACGACCTCCTCCGGCGTCTCGATCTTGTGATCGGCGAGCTCGGAGATGTGCAGCAGGCCCTCGAGGTCCTCCTCGAGCTTCACGAACACGCCGAAGTTCGTCGTCTTCGTGACGTAGCCGGAGAGCAGGTCGCCGACGTGGTAGTTGCCGGGTATCTGGTCCATCCACGGGTCGGGCGAGAGCTGCTTCAGGCCGAGCGCGATCCGCTTCTTCACCGTGTCGACCGACAGGACGACGCAGCGCATGTTGTCGCCCTTGCGGACCATCTCGGAGGGGTGCGCGACCTTCTTGGTCCAGCTCATGTCCGAGATGTGCAGGAGGCCGTCGATGCCCTCCTCGATCTCGACGAACGCGCCGTACGAGGTGAGGTTGCGCACCGTGCCCTCGATGATCGTGCCGATCGGGTAGTTCTTCTCGACCAGCTCCCAGGGGTTCGTCTCGGCCTGCTTCATGCCGAGCGAGATCTCCTGCTTCTCGAGGTCGATGTCGAGCACGACCACCTCGACCTTGTCGTTCGGCTGAACGAGCTCGGAGGGGTGGTTGACGCGCTTGGTCCAGGACATCTCCGAGATGTGCACCAGGCCCTCGATGCCGTCCTCGAGCTTCACGAAGGCGCCATAGGACATGATGTTCACGACCTCGCCGACGTGGCGCGACTCGACCGGGTAGCGGGTCTCGATGCCGTCCCACGGGGAGGCCTGCTTCTGCTTCAGGCCGAGCGCGATGCGCTCGCGGTCGTGGTCGACGCGCAGCACCTTGACCTCGATCTCCTGGCCCATCTCGACCATCTCCGAGGGGTGCCGCACGCGGCCCCAGGACATGTCGGTGATGTGCAAGAGGCCGTCGATGCCGCCCAGGTCGACGAACACGCCGAAGTCGGCGATGTTCTTGACCGTGCCCATGCGGATCTGGCCCTCCTCGATGTCCTTGAGGAGCTCTTCCTTCATCCGCTGCCGCTCTTCCTCGAGGAGCTTGCGGCGCGAGATGACGACGTTCATGCGCTCGGGATCGATCTTGATGATCCGCGCGCGGATCGGCTCGTCGATGAAGTCCGAGATGTCGTGCGTGCGGCGCAGGTTGACCTGGCTCGCCGGCAGGAAGACGTTGACGCCCTCCACGTCGACCAGAAGGCCGCCCTTGATCTTGCGCTGGACGACGCCTTGGATCTCGTCGCCCTCGTTGTACTTCTCGTACATCCGCTCCCACGCGCGCAGCCGGTCGGCGCGGCGCTTGGAGAGGTTGGCGGTGTCGTCCTCGTTCAGGCCGTCGTAGTAGACCTGGAAGACCTCGCCGGCCTGCGGCAGGGTCTCGCCGAACTCGGAGAGCGAGATCGAGCCCTCGGACTTGCCGCCGATGTCGAGGATCACGAAGCCGGTGTCCTCGTCCACGGAGTCCACCGTCGCGTCGACGATCGTGCCGACTTCGGCGTCGGTGACGGACTCCGAGAGTTTCTCCGCGAACTGCGGGTCGTCGAAGCCGGTGAGGGCTTCGGAGATTCTGCGGTCAAGCTCCTCGGGATCGAGCTCGTATTGCTTGACGCGTCGAGATACGAGAGTCATGGGTCGGTTACTTTCCTGCGTGATCAAAAGGGTTTCAGGGATAGGTAGAAAAAGGGTGTGCGCCGCGCCTCGAAACGCAGCCGAGGCGCGGTGTTCGTTCAGGGGACCGGGGGCACGGAGGCGAAGGAGCCGTCGCCGACCATGGCGCGGACGGCTTCGCGCGCGCGCTCGAGCGCGTCCCCGTCGGCGGAGTCGATCGGCGGTCCGTACCGGATCGCGCAGCGCCGGGGGCGGGGCAGAAGCGCGCCCATGGGCGCGACGTCGCCGGTGCCGCGGATGCCGCAGGGCACGAGGGGGACCTTGGCCTGGCGGGCGATCACGGCGGTGCCGCGCTGGAACTCGCGCACGCGGCCGTCCCGCGAGCGGGTCCCCTCGGGGTAGATCGCCACCGCGTCGCCGAGCTTCAGGTGCTCGACCATCTCGCGGAGCGCCGCGCGGTCCGTCGCGCCGCGCCGCACCATCACGGCGCCGGTGTGCTTGATCATGAACCCGACGACCCGGCTCTTGGCCAGGGTGTCGCGGGCGACGAAGCAGACGTGCCGCGGGGTGGACGCCGCGATCAGCGGGATGTCGAGGAAGGACTGGTGATTGGCCACGATCACGCAACCGCCCTCGCGCGGGAGGTGCTCCCTCCCCTCGACGCGATAGCGGTGCACGAGCGTGAACCAGAACCGCCAGAACGTGCGCGACACCCGGTAGACCAGGCTCTTCTCGACCGTGAGCTCCTTCGGCCGCGCGCGGCGGAGCTCCGCCTCGGTGACGTCGGTGCGCGTGTCGGTCACGGGGTCAGGCCCTCGAGGCGGAACGCACCACCGCGAGGACCGCGGCGACGACCTCGTCGACCGAGCGCGAGTCCGCGTCGATCGCGTGCGCGTCGTCCGCCTGGACCAGTGGCGAGTGCGCGCGGGTCGCGTCGAGGTCGTCCCGGCGCTGGATGTCGCCGAGGATCTCCTCGTAGCGGTCGGGGCTCCCCTCCTGCAGCGCGCGCCGGCGCGCGCGCTCGTCGGGGCTCGCGTTGAGAAAGAACTTGTGGTCGGCTTCCGGGAACACGACGGTCGTCGTGTCCCGCCCCTCCGCCACGACGCCGGGCGGCCGCCGCGCGATCGCCCGCTGGCGCGCGACGACCGCCTCGCGCACGCTCGGGTGCGCGGAGACGGCCGACACGTTCAGCGTGACGGTCTGGCTGCGAACGTCCGGCTCGCCGGGACGACCATCGATCAGGACCTTGCCCGCGTCGTCGAAGTCCAGCTCGATCGACCGCGCCACCTCGGCGCACGCGTCGGCGTCCGAGGGGTGGATCGACCGCTCCAGGACCGCCAGCGTCACGGCGCGGTACATCGCTCCGGTGTCGAGGAAGCGCAATCCCAGCTCCTGGGCGACGCGCTTCGCCACCGTGCTCTTGCCCGCGCCTGCGGGCCCGTCCATGGCAATGATCATTCCCTGGGGAGAAGGCCGTAAAAGGATAGGGAGTCCGGGGTTGGGATCAAGGGAGGAGGCCGCGCTCGCGCAGGAACTCCCCCACCGCGGCGGCCACGGCGGCGTGTCCGTGGGCCGTCCAGTGCGTGTCGTGGGCGAAGGTCGTCGGCCCCTCGGCGGCGGCGGCCTCCAGAGCGGGGGCCACGTCCAACACCGCGACGGGCGCGGCGCCGGAGCCGAGCCGGTCGGCCAGCCACCCCTGCCCCTCCACGAGGACCACCGGCTCGGCGCCGGCGGCGCGGACCTCCTCGGCGAGCCGGCGCAGGAGCGCCGCCACCCGCCCGCGGGCCGCGGAAAGGTCGGGCGGAGACTCCGACGCGGCGTCCCACTGCTTGCGCAGCGAGCGGTAGAGGTGCGAGCGCGCGAGCCACCCCGGCTCCGCGGGGAGCTCCGGCTCGCCCAGCCCCTCGGCCTCGCTCCACGGGAAGAAGGGCTTCGGGCGCCCGTAGGAGCGCCGGCGCGCCGCCTCGACCAGGTCGTTGGCGCAGAACAGGACGAGCACGACCCGCGGCGCCAGCCCCGGCCCGTGGCGACGCCAGAGGAGGAGCTCCTGGTCCGTCCCGTAGCCGCTGACGCCGAGGTTGGCGACCGTGACGCCGAGGAGCACCTCGAGGCGATCGGCGAAGCACTCCCCCGCCTCGACGCCCCAGCCGAACGTCAGCGAGTCTCCGAGCGTCACGATCTCCGCGCCCCCCTGGCCGGGCGGCGTCGCGTCGCGGAAGCCGTTCGCGTTGATCTCGATCCCGACGTCGAAGTCCTCCGTCGCGTGGCGAACGGAGACACCGGCCACGTAGCGCCAGCCGAGCTCGGGATCGCGCTCCGTGTACCGCGGGTTGGTCGTCGGACCGAAGCCGGCCGTGCGGAACGTGCGCCAGATGAGCTCCGCCGCCCCCAGCGCGAGCACCGCGGCCGCCGCTGCGAGCGGGATGCCGCGGCGCGCCTTCAGGCCGCGCCTCCCCCGTCCGGCCGCGCGCTGGAGGCGAAGCGTAGCCCGCCGCGCTCCACCGCGAGCGTGTCGCGGCGACCGCCGAACGCGTCGAGCACGATCCAGCGCGGCCCGCCGACCACTTCCTCGTCGCGGAACTCGTGCGCGTGCCCGCACACGACGGTCGTCGCCGCGTGCGCGCGCGCGAACGCGGCGCAGGCGTCCGCTTGAAGCGCCTTCTCCTCGCTGGGCTTCGCGGCCACCGCCTTGATCGACGCGCGGCGCAGGCGGCGCGCGAGCGAGCGCGACACGCCGAGCGGCAGGCGGGGCGCGAGCCACAGGAGGGGGCCCGAGCGCAGCACGCGGCGCAGGCGCTGGTAGCCGCGGTCGCGCGTCGCGAGCTCGTCGCCGTGAATCACGAGGACCCGGCCCCCGTCGGGCAGCCGCCCCACGAACCCGTCGCGGCGCACGCGCGCGCCGCTCGCCTCCTCGAAGGAGGCGTCGAGGAGGAAGTCGCGGTTCCCCGGCACGACGTCCACCGCGGTGCCGCTCGCGGTCAGCGCGCGAAGCGCGGCCAGGACGCGCTCGCCGCCGGGCGTGCGCGCGTGGGCTGGACCGAGCCAGTACTCGAAGAGGTCGCCGAGGATCGCCAGGCGCGGCGCGGAGCCGTTGCGCTCCAGAAAGGCGCCGAACCCGGCCAGCGCCGCCTCGTCCTCGACGTCGAGGTGGAGATCGGCGATCAGAAGCGTGCCGGGGGCCAGGTCGAGCTCGGGCAACGGGGAGCCCATGGCGCCGGTCTACTCCTTGTCGTCCCCCATCTCGATCCCGAAGTCGCGCATCTTCTCCCAGAGGACCTTGCGGGAGATTCCGAGCAGCTCGGCGGTCTGGGTCCGGTGGCCTCCGGTCTGCTCGAGCGCGCGGCGGATGTGCTCCACCTCGTGCTCGCGCAGCACCTCGCGCAGGGGTCGCACCTCGTCCGCCACCTCGGTCGCGCCGCGCCAGCGCGTGTCGAGCGGCAGGAGGAACTCGCGCTTCAGCTCGCTGTCGTCCCCGGCGAGCGCGATGGCGCGCTGGACGGCGTTCTCGAGCTCGCGCACGTTGCCCGGCCACGGGTAGCGCTCCAGCGCGGACATCGTCGGCTCCGACACGCGGTACGCCACGCCCTTGCCGTGCCGCTCGATCATGTGCTGCACGAGCAGCGGCACGTCGCCGGTGCGGCCGCGCAGCGGCGGGAGCTGAATCGGCACCACGTTGATCCGGTAGAAGAGGTCCTCGCGGAAGCGGCCCTCGCGCACCTCGCCGCGCAGCGGGACCTTGGTGGCGGCGACGACGCGGATGTCGACCGACTTCGTCTGCTCGCTGCCCAGCGGCTCGAAGGCGCGCTCCTGGAGCACGCGCAGGAGCTTGACCTGGACGGGCTTGGGCATGTCGTCGATGTCGTCGAGAAAGAGCGTGCCGCCGTCCGCGAGCTCGAAGCGCCCGCGCTTGGCCCTGTGCGCGTCGGTGAAGGCGCCCTTCTCGTGGCCGAAGAGCTCCGCCTCGAGCAGCGTCTCCGGCAGCGCGGCGCACGAGATCGCGACGAACGGGCCATCCGCCCGCGACGAGTGGTCGTGCAGCCCGCGGGCGACGCGCTCCTTGCCGGTGCCGCTCTCGCCCTCGATCAGGACGGTCGCGTCGGTCGGCGCGACCGTGCGGATGCGCTGGAAGACCTTCTCCATCTCGGGCGACCGGCCGACCATGTCGCCCATGCGGGCGGCGCCGAGCTCGCGCAGCTCCTCCTTGAGGCGGACGTTCTCCGCCAGGAGCGAGCGCTCGCGGCCGAAGCGCTCGACCATCCCGACCACCGCCTCGTTGCGGAAGGGCTTCTGGATGTAGTGGGCGGCGCCGATGCGCATCGCCTCGACCGCCTGGTCGACGGTTCCGAAGCCCGTCATCAGGATCACCGGCCGGTCGCGGTCCGCGTCGACCGAGCGCTTCAGGATCTCCATCCCCCCTTCCCCGGGCATCCGGATGTCGGTGAGGACGACGTCGGGGTTCTCGTCGAGGAGCGCCAGGGCGCCGGCGGTGTCGGGGGCGTAGAGCACCTCGTGCCCCACCTCCTCGAGCGCGTCGCGCAGGGTGACGGCGATCGTCTCCTCGTCCTCGGCCAGAAGAACGCGCATCGGCCCTAGACCGGGCCCGGCCCGGGGTCGCGGTAGACGAAGCGGTCGCCTCCCTCGGCGGCGGCCTCGTCCATCGCCCGCTCGGCGGCGTCCACGAGGTCGTCGAAGAACATGGTGTTCTCGTTCTCGTAGTGGGAGAGCCCGATCGAGAGCGTGACCTTCACCTCGCCCTCGCCGCCGTCGAACGAGAGCTCGCGCGCGGCGCCCAGCACGCGCCCGGCGGTGACCTCGGCGCCCTCGCGACGGGTGTGCGGGAGGATCGCCATCAGGCGGTCGTCCACCAGGCGCCCGAGGTAGTCGCAGGTCCGCGTGGCGCCGAGCAGGAGCTCGACCACGCCGTCCATGATCCGCTCCTTCATCTCGAAGCCGTGGACGTCGCGCAGGTGTCCGCCGCGGTCCAGGGAGACGACGAGGCAGCTCACGGGATAGCCGTAGCGCTGCGCGCGGCTGAACTCGACGCGCATCAGGTGGCGGATCTGCGTCAGGGAGAAGAGGTTCTCGTAGGACGCATCGGTGGCGTGGGATTCCGACATGGCGCTCAGTCTAGCCGCGCATCATCATGCGATCGAACAGCGCGTCGAACTCCACGCCGCGCAGGCGCAGGAGCAGGAGAATCGCCAGCACGATCAGCGAGTAGACGACGAAGGCGATCCCCTGGCTCAGGATCATCGCCATCCCTCCCTTGGCCGCCTGCCGGGCCTTCCGCGAGGCTCCGCGCGACCCGCTCAAGAGCGGTGCCATCAGAAGGTCGCGCAGAAGCCTGCCCGAGCGCTCGATCATCTTCGGATCGCCGCCGCGCCCGGGGCTTCGCGCGAGGATCTCGCGGGCGCACTGGTCCGCGTCGAAGTCGTCGCGCATCACGGCGTCCTGCCAGCGCTTCGCGGTGACCCGGTCGGCCATGCTCAGCTCGACCAGAAGGCCCGCCTGAAGGCGCTTCCACACCTTGTCCTCCTCCGGCGGCAGGCCGCGCGCGACGACGGCGGGCTGCGCGGCGGCGGGCGCCGGCGGCGGCGCGAGCGGGATCTCCTCGAGCGCCGCGTGGTCGTCCGGCGCCGCTTCGCCGCCGTAGACGAGCTTCACTCCGTGCCACTCGAGCTGGTCGCCCGGCTTGAGCTGCTCCTCGTCGAGCGCGCGGCCGTTGAGCGTCGGCGCGGTGCCCCCGCCGACGAAGATCGCGCGCGGCGGCCGGTCCCACACGTGAAGCTGATCCGAGCCGGAAGCCTCGAGCGGAATCTCTCCGTCGACGCCCCCGATGCGCGTCAGCCCGTCGCGCAAGGCCTCGCGCCGCGTACCCGACGCGTCGCTGATGTCCAGCCAACCGCCCGCCATCGCGGCATCAAGCTACCAACGCCGGCGCGTCCCTCCCACGGGGCGGAAACATCTTCCGGCGAATTCTCACCGCCCCCGTCAACCGCCTCGGTCAGGGCCTATACTTGGGCAGGAAATGCGTCTGAGCCTCTCGCAAACGCCCCGGATGGAACAGCGGCTGATCCAGTCGCCGCAGATGATCCAGGCGATGCAGATCCTTCAGCTCTCCGCGCTGGATCTGCAGGAGCGCATCGAACAGGAGCTGACGGAGAACCCCTTCCTCGAGGAGGTCGAGCCCGAGGCTCCCGCCGAAACGGCCGAGCGCGAGGAGCGATCCGAAGCCGACGACGACGCGCGCGGCGTCGAGACGATGCTCGACGAGCTCGAGCGCTACGAGCGCGACTACGGCGACGGCACGCGGACGCGCGTGGCGAGCTCCGAGGAGGGCGACAAGAAGCTCGAGGCGATGCAGAACACCCCGGCGACGTACCACAGCCTGGGGGACTCGCTGCTCGAGCAGATCGCGCTCTCCGAGCTCGACGAGCGGCAGCACCAGCTCGCCGAGTACCTGGTCTATTCGCTCGACCATCGCGGTTACCTGCCCGATCCCATCGAGCAGGTGGCCGAGGACTGCCCCCTCGGCGACGTCACCGTCGAGGAGCTCTCCGAGGTCCTGGAGCGGCTGCGCGCCGCGACCCACCCCGCGCTCGGGGCGGCGGACCTGCGGACGTGCCTTCTTCTCCAGCTCGACGCGCACGAGATCGAGGCGCCGCTCGTGCGCACGATGATCCGCGACCACCTCGAGGACATCACGCTCAACCGCCTGCCCCGCATCGCACGGGCAACCGGCCACTCGATCGACGAGATCAAGCACGCGATCGAGGCAATCCGCGGGCTCGACCCCATCCCGGGACGCGAGTACGGCGACCCCGGCGCCGCGGTGATCCACCCCGACGTCGTCGTCGAGGAGGTCGAAGGGGAGTACGAGGTGCGGCTCACGCGCCAGCGGGTGCCCGAGCTGACGATCAGCCCGTCGTACCGGAAGCTGCTGCGGCAGGCGGGCAAGGGCGACGGCGTGCAGGAGTGGGTGAAGAAGCGCCTCGAAGCGGCGCGCTGGTTCATCGACGCCGTTCACCAGCGGCAGAACACGCTCCTGAAGATCGCTCGGACCATCTTCGAAAGGCAGCGGGGGTTCCTCGATCACGGCGTCAAGGCGCTCCAGCCCCTGCGGATGCAGGAGGTCGCGGACATCGCGGGCGTCCACATCTCGACGGTCAGTCGCGCGGTTTCGGGGAAATACGCGCAGACACCGCGGGGCATCCTGGCCCTCAAGTACTTCTTCACCGGGGGAACCGCGAAGGCCTCCGGCGAGATGGCGAGCCAGGCTTCGATCAAGCAGCGGATCCAGGAGCTCGTCGAGCAGGAGGATCCGGCGAAGCCGCTTTCCGATGAGGAGCTCGCGCAGCGGTTGAAGGCGACGGATGGCATTTCGATCGCCCGGAGGACCGTGACGAAGTACCGAAAGGCGCTGGCGATTCCGTCGAGCTCGCAGCGGAAGGTTTTTTGAGCGATTGCGTGCTGTCCGGCGTTTGCCGGAGTTGAAGAGCAACGGCCTTTCTTGGACACGCGAGTCTGCGTGGAGGCAGGTGAAATGGCCCCGGCCGCGTCGGGCGGTTCTGCAGCGTGGGACGCAACGGCCGGGCTTTAAATCGTCTGCCGGACTCGAGGGCGCGTTCCCTGTACTGACTGAAGTGGGCCGCTTCGCTCGCGAGATGAGCGTGTCAAGGCCCTCCGGGCGTTTCGGCGAGGCGGAGCAGGCCGTGGCGTCTCCAAGCTTTTCCTAAGAGCCACGTCTTCGGCGAGACGACGGGGCCCAAGCCCATCCACTCGTCGAGGGCGTAGTCCTTCCAGCCGTCGAACCAGTGGCCGGAGCTGAAGGTGTCCGGCTGGCCCTTCGGGATGCGGCGCTTGTGCTTGCGGCCGTTGTTCAGGACGTAATTGAGGACGTTCCTCACCTCGCGGGCCGAGCGGAGGATGCTGTCGTGGTAGCGGTCGGCGAAGACCTTGCCTTTGCGGCCCCAGAGGCGGTTCAGACCTCTCGCGATGCGGATGGACAGGCCCTGGATGCCCCGCGACAGCGCCAACCTGTCCGTCGCCTCGACGACCAAGTGCAGGTGATCGTTTTGCACCGAGAAGTGAACGAGGCGGAAGTGCCCCTTGGCGAGCCTCCCCGCTCGCTCCTTGCCCTTGTCGAAGGCGGCGCAGATCGCGTTGTAGGGATCGATCGCCCGTAGGCGGGGAAGATCGCTCCTCGTCTTGAGGGTGACATGCACGGGATACTTCGACGCCAACGCCGCCCGCCGCAGATGCGGAACCCCCGAATCCTCCTTGGGCGGTCGCCCGAGCCTCTTCTTGCTCGGCTTCTTGCGCCAGAGTGAAGAGAAGTGAAGTTGCTTCGCTCGCCTCACGAAGCTAATTATAGCAGTAATATGTTCTGGCCCAAATAGAAACTCTCAGAAATCAGAGAGCGAGGGCTCGGAAGTGCCCAACGCTCGCACTCCAGAAGCGAAGCGGCCTACTTCAGTCAGTACAGGGAAAGCGCCCTCGAGCCCGGCAGACGATTTAAAGCCCGGCCGTTGCGTCCCGCGCTGCAGAACCGTCCGACGCGGCCGAGACCTCCTCACTCCCCTCCCGGCAAACCCGCGTCGTCAAAGCCTCTTCCTCTTCTCCCCCCGCTCTCACCGCCGTTCCTCTCGGCAACGGCAAACCGCTCACTCCCCCAAAAAACACCCCTCCGTCTCCCCCCCCACACCCTCCACCAACTCCCGATACCACCTCACCGCTTCCTCCAACCGCTCCTCAAACCCAACGCACCCCCAAACCACCGACAACGTCCCCCCCGTCTCCCCATCCGTCTTCGTCCGCTGACAGTCCTTCACGGCGTTCGCGCACGGCCCCTCCGCGTCGAACAGGCACAACAGCCCCGACACGTCGATCTCCTGTCCCGAGGCGTTGAACACGTACCGCGTCCCCTTCTCCGCGATCCCGACTCGAAACGGCTCGCGCGCCTTCCCCAGGTCGACCACGCTGATCGGAAGCCCGCTCGCCAGCGAGACCGCGTTGCACGCGTCCACCGCGGCGTTGATCGACGCGAGCTTCCCCTCCCCCGCCGCGCGCACGAGGTACTCCGACGCCGGCTTCCCCCTCCCCGTCGGCTTGTACCCGCCGTGCCGCAGCAGATCGCGCACCGCCGTGCGTACGGCCTCCTCCCGCGCGAGCGGCGCGTCCGCGTCCAGCGTGAGCAACGCGCGCAACGACTCCGGCGACGCGAGCTCGCTCAGCGGTTGCGGGTAGCGCGTCACGAACGCTCCGAGCCGCAGGCTCGGATGCGCGTCGACTCGAACGGGGATCGGCGGCATGCGCGGAGTCTAGCCGTCCCCTCCCCGCGCCTCCCCGGGCGGCACCGGCGGGACCCACATTCTCCGCTGCCGACGACGCGAGATAGGGATCCCCCGCTCATCTCGTGCGCTCAGACCGCGGCATTCCCAGATTCGGGAAGGGGCGGGTAGGAGGTCGCAATGCGGCTAGGTGCTTCGCGACTTTCGCGCTAACGTCCCGCCCCGCCCCCCTCTCCTCCCCTCGGAATCTGGCCAAAGGAGTGATCGAATGTCCTCCCTGACCGCCGCCCTCGCGGCACCGCTCGTGGCGCTTGTCGCGACGCAAAACCCGCAGCGCATCGAGCTGATCGAACGCGAGTACCTCGTCTGCAGCGACGTGACCCCCGCCGGCGTCGACCCGATCGACGAGCTGAACTGCGACGAGATCTGGTTCCTCGACGCGGGCTGCCGCGCGATCATCCAAAACGACGACCCGGACGACGCCAAGCGCTCCGCGGAGCTGCGCGACCTCGGAAAGCGCCTCTTCCGCCGCGCGGTCCTGATCGAAGACGGGCCGATCCGCGATTACTACCTGACCGGACAGCTCTACGGAGTCGAGCTGGACTGGTTCTTCCCCGGAGGGCTGACCCCGCCCACGGACGACTACCTGCCGGTCTTCGGCGACCTCGTCTACGACATGTACGGGAAGGACCTCCTCACCGGGCGGATCTACGCGTACGACAAGGCGCAGTTCGACAAGCGCCGCAAGGAGCTGGAGAACGACCTGGGTCATCCGCTGCGCCAGTTCACGGTCTGGGCGGAAGAGCTCGTGACCACGTCCAAGGGAAGCGTCAAGGTGTACGGCTGGTACAACGAGTTCCACGGCCGTTTCACCAGCACCGACGACATCCTTGGACTCGGCAAGGGGAACGAGTACTACAACGACCTGCTCGCACTCGGGAACATCGTCGTGGACGAGAGCACGAAGTCTCCCTTTGAGGCGGAGGCGGGCCCCGAGACGTTGCCCGTCGTCCCATTCACGGAGGACGAGGCCAGAGCGCTCGCAATCCTGACGGGCACGTGGTACTCCGGCGACGTCTTGCTCGACGGCTCGGAGCTCCCCACGGGCGTCACGGTCTTTGCGGAAGGGAGCATCTACTTCTTCGGTTCCAAGCTCGACGAAACCTGGACGTTCGTCTCGTCGGATGGCAACGTCCACCTTGGCGGGATCCAGAACGAGCTGTCCGCGGCGAACAGCAATTACCTCGCCCTCTCCTTTCACGGCGACGTGATCGTGAGCGGCTACGCGTCCAACCTGACGGGCGCTCTCGTGGCCCCAGAGGGCCGTGTGAGCGTCTCAAGCATGAACACGATGATCCAAGGGATCGTCCACGGCGAGAACGTGTCCGTCTGGGGCATACTGAACCACCTGACCGACGGTACGGATCCATCGCAGTAGACTCGGCCTAGCGCCAATGCCTCCTCCCCACGCTCGCACCAGGTTGAGAGACCGTGCCGTCGCGGCCTTCGAGGACCGCTACGGATTCGTGCGCGAGCTCGGGACGGGAGCTCACTCCGTGGTCGTCCTCCTGCGCGACAGGAACGACGCCTCGCTCTCCGCGCTGAAGGTGGCGCCCCTCGAGGACGCGGCCGCGTGCTCGACCTTGCGCGACGAGTACCTCGTGCGTATCCGGGTCGAGCACCCGCGCATCCCCGAGGTCATCGATTATGGCGTCGAGCGAGAGCACGGGTTCGCGTTCCTCCTGACCGACTTCGCCGACGGCGCGGACCTGACCGCGGCGCTGCGGCGAGCCGGCGAGGGCGCGGCGCCCGCGCTCCTCGACCAGGCCCTCTCGCTCCTCGAGTTCGTCCACCGCCGCGGGGTCGTCCACGGCGACCTCAAACCGGAGAACCTCCTCGTATCCGTCGTATCCGCGCGCGCGAGCGGCCCCGTGCTGCACCTGCTCGACTTCGGGCTTGCGCGGCCGATCGGCGAGGACGAATCGCGCGCCGTCGGAGGCACGCACGCCTACATGGCTCCGTCCGTCCTCGCGGGCGAGGCCCCCTCGCCGACGAGCGACCTCTACTCGCTCGGCCAGACGTTCGAGACGTCCCTGCGCGAAGCGGACCGGCGGGCGCCGGAGGAGGTCGCCCGGGTGCTCGCGCGCATGCTCCGCGTCGACCCCGACCTCGCCTATCCAACCGCGGCGGCCGCGTTGGACGATCTGCGACGCGAGCTCGGTACCGCACCCGCGGGCGAGCTCGCCCGCCGGCCCCTGCTCCACGGAAGGGACGAGGAGCTGAAGCTCTTCGACGGCCTCCTGCAGGACCTGCGGGCGGGAACGCTCGACACCGGCCTCGTCGTCCTCGAGGGCGAACCCGGCTCCGGCAAGTCGCGCCTGCTCCACGAGCTCTTGTCCCGCGGCCGGCTCGCGGAGGTGCGGGTCTACCGCGGGCGCTGCCGCCGGGGGGCGCGCGCGCTCGACGCGCCCCTTCGACTCCTGTCGAAAGCGCTTCCGGCGGGGACGTCGCTTCCCACCCCCGGCGAGCCTCTTTCGCTCGGCCTGCTCCGGGACCTCGTGCTCGCGCTTCAACACGAAGCACAGGAGGCCCCGCTGCTCCTCGTGCTCGACGATCTCGAGGCGGCGGACGAACCGACCCTCGCGTTCCTTCGCGTTCTGGCGCGCCTCGCCGTCCCGACCGGCCCCGTCCTGGTCGGGGCGCTGCGCACGGGCGAGGAGGGCGGCGGGCCGGTCGACGTCGAGAGCCGTCTCGGCGGCGAGGAGCCGCTCGAGGTCGTTCGGTTGCAACCGCTGAACCAGCACGACGTCGTCGGGCTTCTCGATTCGACGTTGCCGCGCGAGCGCCTCGAGGGGCCGAAGCTCCACGAGTGGGCACGGCTGTCGGGCGGCAATCCCGGCGCCGCGCTCGCCGGAGCGACGCACGGAATCGCCTTCGGCGCAGCACGCTCGCCGGCGGCCCGGCTCGAGGAGCTTCCCCCGACGGAGCGGGCGGTCCTCGAGGATCTGTCGATCCTCCTCACGCCCGTGCCGATCGCGTTTCTCGCGTCGATGGGGTCGGGGTCCAGCGACGAGCTGCGCGGCGCGCTGGAGCGCCTCGTGGCGGGAGGATGGGTCGACCGCGACAACTTCGACGGCGAGCGGCGCTACCGCGTGCCCCTGACGGTCGTGCGCGAGGCCGTGCTCGCCGGCGAACCGGCGGAGCGAACGCGCGCGCGACACCGCCGCGCGCTCTCGAGCTGGGAGACGTGGCCGCAGAGCGCGGATCGAACCGACGAGCTCCTCGCGCATCACGCGGTCCTGGCGCGCGACGTCGACCGGGCGGCCGCCCTGGGACCGTCCGCGCTGCGCTCGCTGCTCGACCAGGGGCGCCTGCGCGAGGTCGAGACCACCGGCGTCGAGCTCCTCGAGTTGCTCGTGGCGGAGGGCCGGGTGGAGGCCGGCGCCGAGACGGCGAACGTCGTCGCCGAGGCCTGCATCCGCGGCGGCCGGCCGGAGACCGCGCTCCCGTTGCTCGAGACCGCTCCCGAGGTCGATTCGCCGGCGGAGCGCGCACGGCGACTGCGCTTGCTCGGATCGGCCGCCGAGGCGCGCGGCGACCTCGACGAGGCCCGTCGAGTGCTCGGGTCCGCTCACGAGTCCGCGACTCCGAAGATCCCCGCGGAAGAACGCAAGCGCATCGCCGAGCGGCTCGGCGCGGCGTTCTTCCACCTCGGCGACGTCGATCGCGCCAGCACGGTGTGGAAGGAAGGTCTCGCGGTCGGCGACCTCGCCTCGCCCGGCGTGGTGGACGGGGACCTCCTGAACGACCTCGGCGTGCTCGAGCGCAAGCGCGGCGACCTCGGCGCCGCGCGCTCCTATCACGAACGAGCGCTCGCCATCCGGAGGGGCTTGGGAGACCTCGACGGCGAAGCGCGCTCGCTGACCAACCTGGCCAACATCGCCTTCCAGCGCGCGGAGCTTCGCGAGGCGGAGAACCTCTACCGCGACAGCCTGCGACTCAAGCAACAGGTGGGGACGACCGCCGCTCAAGCGATCGGCCTGAGCAACCTCGCGCTCGTGGCGCACGCCCGCGGCGACTACGCCGGCGCGATCGAGGAGTTCACGGAGAGCCTGCGGCTCCGCGCCCGAACGGCCGATCGAGTCGGGGAGGCGCTCACGCGCCAGAACTTCGCGGACCTGCTGCTCGAGAAGGGGGAGCTGCGCCGCGTGCGGGAGGAGCTCGAGCGATCGCGCGCGCTCCTGGAGGAAACCGGCGCGATCACGGGGCGTGGAGTACCGCTTCTCGTCGCGGAAGGCGGGCTGGCTCTGGTGCTCGGGGAGCTCGACCGAGCCGAACGCCTCTCCGGCGAGGCGCTCGCCGCGTGCCACGAGGGCGGTCGCGCCGCCAACCGGGCCGATTGCATGCTGCTCGCCGGCCGCATCCTCGCGGAGCGGGGCGACGACACCGCGCTCGACACCCTGTACTCGGCGGTCAGGGAGTACGCGGCGGCGGGCGACCGCTTGGGTCGCTTTCAGGCGCGGCTCGCGCTCGGCCGCACCGCGTTGCACGCGGGGTCGCTCGGACGCGCGCGGGAAGCGCTCGTTGCGGCGGAGCAGCTCGCGCGGACGGTCGACGCCCCGCGCCTTCTTTCCGACGCGCGCCTCGAGCTCGCGGAGCTGGAGCTCGCCGAGGGTCGGACGGACGCGGCGGCGAGGCTGCTCGGCCAGGCGGAGCGCGCCGCCGACGTGGGGGGCCGCACGGAGACCCGGCGGCGGTGCTGGACGCTTCGCGCCGAGCTCGCGGCCCGGCGCGGGCACGAATCGCGCGCCCTTCGATGGATCCTTCAGAGCGCGGAGCGTCTGGCGGCCGAGCTCGAAGAGCTCCCCGCCGGGGCAAGGGTTCCCGCCTACCTCGGCACCGGCGACCGGCGGCGCACGCTCCGCGCCCTCGCCTCTCTCGCCGACCAGCCGTCGGGCGAGCTTCCCGCGACGGCGGAGGAGCTCGCGGCGCGCCTCGACGCGGTGCGCGCTCGCCTCGCCGAGCCCGTCAACGGGGACGCTTCCCGGCTCCGGCCGGAGGCGCTCGAGCGCCTGCTGCAGATATCGCGCACGATGAACTCCATCGGGCGGCGCAAAGAGTTGCTCACCTACCTGCGCGATCGCCTCGAGGAGCTCTTCGACGCCGAGAACAGCCACGTCGTCCTCATCGGACGCGACGGCAGCCATCAGGTTCTCGGGAACGGAAGCGAGAGCGCGGAGGGGGTCGTCAGCCGCACCCTGATCGACCGCGTCGTCGCCGCCCGGCGGCCGGAGCTCGTGGGCGAGGTGTCGTCCGATCCCGAGCTCTCGAAGCGCTCGAGCGTGCGCCGTCTCGGCATCGTGTCCGTTCTCTGCGCGCCGTTGATCGTCGACGACGACGTCTTCGGAGTCATCCAGTTCGATCACAGAAACCACCCCGGTCCGTTCACGCGCGAGGACCTCGGCATTCTCGAGCTCTTCGCGCACCAGGCGGCGACCGCGTGCCGCGGGCTGTTTCTCCGCGAGGCGCTCGAGAACGCGCTGGACAAGCGCCACGAGGCGGAGGGACGCCTGATCGCCGAGGAGCGCCTGAAGGCCCTGGGAGAGATGTCCGCGGCGATGGTTCACGACTTCAACAACCTGTTGACGTCGATGATCGGTATCGGCGAGCTGGCCCGGCGACGCGAGGCGGTGCCGGAGCAGCTCAGGTCCGATCTCGATCGCATCGTCGCGATCGGTACGCGCGGCGCGGCGACGATCCGCCGGCTCCAGGAGTTCGCGGGCGGCCCTTCGGGCGAGGACGAGCCGGGCGCGATCGACCTCGCTCGCGTCGCCGAGGAGGTTCTCGCGCAGTGTCGCGAACGCTTCGTCGACGCCTCCGAGCACGACGTATGGCACCTGGTCCTCGAGACGGAGAAGGTCCGAACCGTCTACGGACGCGCCTCGGAGCTCGGCAACGTGCTGATGAACCTGATCCTCAACGCGCGCGAGGCGATGCCGGACGGCGGCGCCCTCACGCTGCGGGTTTTCGAGCTCGACGGCGACGTGGTCGTGGAAGTCGAGGACACCGGCCACGGGATCGACCCGGAGGTGCGCCAGCGGATCTTCGAGCCGTTCTTCACCACGAAGCCCGACGGCCACGGTCTGGGCCTCTCGATCTGCTGGGGCATCGTCCGGCGCATGGGCGGCGCCATCGACGCCCGTCCCGGCAAGGCCGGCGGAACGGTCTTCCGCGTCAGCCTGCCCGTCGCCAAGGACGTCCTGATCCCCCACCGCGCCCCCCCGACGAGCCGAGCGAAACGCCCGCGACGCGTCCTGGTCGTGGAGGACGACCCCCTCGTGCTCGAGGTCCTTTGCGAGATGGTCGAGGACTACGGCCACAGCGCGGTGGGCCGCGCGGATCCCCGAGAGGCGCTCCTCCTGTTCGACGCCGAGCCCTTCGATGTGGTCCTCACCGACTTCGGCCTCCCCCAGATGAACGGATCCGAGCTCGCCCGCGAGGTCCGCGCGCGCCGGGCCGGGTGTCCCGTCGTGTTGCTCACCGGATGGAACCCGGGGGTCGACGGGGGGCCGACGGATGCGGAGGACTTCGCGCTGGTGTTGAGGAAGCCGGTGTCTCCTGAGCGGTTGGCCGAGGCGCTCGAGGTGGAGGTGGCGCAGACGCGGCCGTAGCAAGAAGAAGAAGAAGAGGCTTTGACACGCGAGTGGGTCGAGAGGCGGTTGGGACGACCCTTGCCGCGTTGGACGGTTCTGCAGCGCGTGACGCAACGGCCGGGCTTTAAATCGTCTGCCGGACTCGACGGCGCGATCCCTGTACTGACTGAAGTGGGCCGCTTCGCTCGCGAAGTGAGCGTGTCAAGGACCTCCAGGCGTTTCGGCGAGGCGGAGCAGGCCGTGGCGTCGCCAGGCTTTGCCTAAGAGCCACGTCTTCGGCGAGACGATCGGGCCCAAGCCCATCCACTCGTCCAGGCGGTAGTCCTTCCAGCCGTCGAACCAGTGGCCGGAGCTGAAGGTGTCCGGTTGCCCCTTGGGGATGTGGCGCTTGTGCTTGCGGCCGTTGTTCAGGACGTAGCTCAAGACGTTTCGCACCTCTCTGGCCGAACGGAGGATGCGATCGTGGTAGCGGTCGGCGAAGACGCTCCCCTTGCGGCTCCAGAGGCGATTGAGGCCTCTCGCGATGCGAATGGAGAGGCCCTGGATGCCCCTCGACAGGGCCAAGCGGTCCGTTGCCTCGACGATCAGGTGCAAGTGGTCGTTCTGCACCGAAAAGTGGACGAGGCGGAAATGCCCCTTGGCGAGCCGGCCCGCTCGCTCCTTGCCCTTGTCGAAGGCCTCACAGATCGCGTTGTAGGGATCGATCGCCCGCAGCCGGGGAAGATCGCTCCTCGTCTTGAGCGTGACGTGCACTGGATACCTCGAAGCCAACGCCGCCCGCCGCTTGTGCGAAACGCCGGAGTCCTCCTTCGGCGGTCGCCCGCGTCTCTTCTCGCTCGGCTTCTTGCGCCAGATGCTGGAGAAG
>JANQEJ010000244.1 GCA_028278425.1 Planctomycetota bacterium
CGGAATTAACGGAGCACGTCTTCGCGTGTTCTACGACTCCGACCGTTCCACGCAACTGCGTTCCGATACGGCGGCTGTCTCCGTGGTCGCATAACGCCGCGACCGGGGGCGACAGTCAGAGGCGGACAACACGCGAAGACGTGCTCCGTTAATTCCGGTCTCCGTGGTCTCCGATAACTCCGTTCCTTCTCCGTGTTTAACTCCGGGCTCCGTGCTCTCCGTTCCCCTCCGAGGTCCCACGCGCTAGTTGCGCGTCATCCACAATGAAACCACCCGATCGCGCCGCAGTCGCTCCAACACCGAGCTGCTCCTGATCGGCCGCCACTCCGGGTGCTCGAACTCGATGCGGTCGGGCGGTTCGTCAAGCGAGAGCTCCATGAAACCGTCCGTGCTCACGCCGACGATCTCGTGGTTCACCCGCGCTAGGACGCCGTCGACGCCCGGGGCCAGCGCGACCGCGTGCGACGAGTTCCATTCGTCGGAGTTCACCTGGGCAAGCGCGTCGCCGTCCCGCAGGAGGAGCAGGCCGCCCCAGCCGGCTTCCATCCGCACCTCCACGACCCGCTCCTCGCCGGGACCGCGGAACGCGTGCTGGTTGCCGTAGCGCGGTTGGTAGCCGTCGGCGAAGAGCATCCAGTGGAAGCGGCTGCCCTCCGCGCGCGGGTTGCAGGGTTGGCCGAAGTCCAGGCTCTCGACCTCGGCGGGCCAGCAGGTCGGGCCGGAGAAGGAGACCTCGAAGTCTTCGATCCGCGCGCCGCTCTCCGCGTCGAAGGGGTGGAACACCGGCGCGAAGGTGGCGACGTCGTTCCGACACACGATCTCGATGCCCTTCGAGGGGCAGGTGACCTGCATTCGCTCCGGCTCCCACTCGAAACCGTCGGCGGGAACGACCACGAGTTCGTAGTCGCCCACCGGCACCTCGCTGAAGGCGAAGGGGCGGCTCTCTTTCTCACCCCGGCGAACGGGGCCGAAGACGGGCTCGAGCTCGAGCACGGGGATCTCGCCGAGCGAGCGGAGCGCGATCCAGCCGAAGGGCCGTTCGTCGCCCATCGGTCGAACCACGCCCTCGATCGTTCCGGTCCGCGACGCGGGCGGCATCGCGACGTCGGGTACGCGGTTCTCGCCCGGGACCGCGACGATCTCGCGCTCCTGGGGCGGGTGCACGCCCGTGCTGAACACCAGGCGGAACCGGCCGGGGTCGTAGCCGCCGAACGCGTACTCGCCGGCGTCGTCCGTTCTGTCGCCGATCACCACCTCGGCGGCGGCGTCGCTGCGGAGCACGTGCACCTCGACTCCCCCGAGCGGGCCGCCGGTCGCGTCGACGACGCGGCCGTTGATCTGCACGCCGAGGCGTTGCGCGACGACGTCGAGCACTCCGGAGTGGACGCCCACCGTGCTCGTGACCGGCGCCTCGCCCTTCCAGATCCCGACGCCCGCGTGCACTTCGATCGACGGGGTCCAGGCCGGGTCCGGGTTGTGGTAGACGCGCCACCAGCGCGCCCAGCTCGGGTCGCCGGCGCGCAGGGGCGTCGGCATCCAGCGGCGCTCGGCCTCGCCGTTCCGTTCGACGAGGTGGACCCAGTAGACCTCGCCGTCGAGCTCCGCCGGCGCGTGGACGCGCAGCCGGTAGGTCGGTCCGATCCGCATCCGGATCGTCCACGCCTCTTCGTCGGGCTCGAGCGCGTGCGGGATGCGGCGGATCCGCTGGCCGGTGGTCGGCGGGTCCTCGATGCGCACCTCGATCATTCCCGGCTTCCACGGCGCGGCCGAGCGGAAGCGTCCCTTCGCGTCGGTGAGGACGAGCTCGACGCGGTCCCAGCGCTTGTCGAGGAGCCGGAGCGGCAGGTCGGGAACCGGCTCGTCGGTTCGCTCGTCGACCACCGCGCCGGTCACGTAGGCCGCTTCCTCCTCGGTGGCCGCTTCGTCGGGCTCGACCGCGGCGCGCAGCGCTCTCGGCGAGCCCTGCGGCGCCTCGCTCTCTTTCGGTCGCGACGTTTCCGTCTCCTCTACGGGCGTCAGGAGCGCGGAGTCCGCGGACGAGCCTCCCGGTTGCGCCGCCGGGCGGGCGCCCTCGCGCGCGTCCCTTGGCTGGGTGACCTTCCACGCCGCCGCGGCGACGACGGCGAGCAAGCACGCGAGCGCGAGGAGCGCGCGGCGCCCCGTCATTCCCGTTCCATCCAGAGCACGGACTCCTGATAGCCTCCGGCGCCGCGGTGGAACAGGGGGATCAGCGCGGCCCCGCGGTAACCCTCGACGTCGACCTGGATCGTCTCCGGTGCGGACAGGAGCCGCAGGCGCGCCACGCCGCGGCGGTCGACGCCGCCGATCGGCTTGCCGTCGGCGTAGATCCGCGCGCCGACGAGGGGACGCGAGGCCAGGAACTGGGGGATGACCTGGCTGCTGGAGTACCCGAGGCGCCGGAGCGCCTTTGACTCCTCTGCGCTCAAGCGCCCGCTGCCCCCCTCGCGATCGCGGAGGTAGACCGTCGTCCCCCAGCCGAGCTCGAGCTGCACCTCGGCCACCTTGACGTCGCCGCTGCCGCGGAAGCGCGTCTCATCGCCGGTCACGGGCTGCATCCCGTCCGCGACGACGGTCCAGCGGATCGGCTCTCCAGGCGGGATGGCGAAGGTCTTGTCCTTCTGGACGTGGTCGTAGCTCCAGAGCGCGCCCTCCGGTCCGAAGTAGACGGCGCGGCCGGTGGGATAGAAGCCGCGCGAGTCGCGGATGTCGAAGGCGACCCGCAGCCGTTCGGGGACGTCGCGCGACGTCAGCTCGACGCCTTCGGTCGGAGCGAAGAGATACGTCTTCGGCGGACCCCACACCGCGTTGATCTGGCGCCGCGTGAGCGCGATCTGCGAGATGAAGAGGTCGTACTCCCCCGCGGGCACCCCGGCGAACCGGAAGTAGGGCGAGCGGTTGCCCGCGATCTGGACCCACTCCCAGCCTACGCCCTCCCGCGAGCGCAGGCGCAGCACCGCCCCGGCGACGCGGTGGGACAGGTCGCGCGTCATCGTGCCCGCGACCGGACCGAGACGCGGTTGCGGGAGCGGGTACTCGCCGAGCGGGTTCGGTCCCTGCTGGACGACGACCGGCTCGACGGCGAACGGGTACGTCCACGGCTGCACGACGAAGAGGTAGCGCGTCGTCTCCACGTGCCGGAAGCCGTACCCGCCGTTCTCGTCGGTCCAGGTCTGGAGGATCGGCAACGCCGTGTCCTCGCCGCCGTCCGCGTTGCGCGGGTAGAGCGCGACCCACAGGCTCGGGATGCCGTTCTCGGCCTCGTCGACGATCACGCCGCCGACCGTTCCGCAGGCCTTCAAGGGAACGCCGAGGACTTCGGGATGGCGGCCGACCGTGGACTCCACGCCGACTTCGCCGAACCAGCGGTCGCCGCCGGTGAGGACGAGGCGCGGTTGGAAGTCCTCGTCGGGTGCGTGCTCGACGCGGGGAAAGCGCACCCACGCCGGCTCGCCGTGGCGCAGCATCCTCGGCTTCCAAAGGCGATCGTCGCGCGGCGTCGTGTTCCTCAGCGAGAGCCCCTGCTGGCCGACGTCGATCTCCGCGGAGAAGCGCCCCTCCTTCGGCGACTCGACGAGCTCGACGAACCACAACAGCCTCTCGAAGTTCCCGCCGCCGGCGGGCAGGAGCCGGTACGTCGGACCGATCCCGACTTCGATCTGCCAGGCGGGGTCGTAGGCGCCGTCCTTCTTCAGGTGCTCGCGCGAGGCGCTCGCGATCCGGATCGGGCCTTCCGGCGCGTCGTCCCAGATCTCCGCGGAGAGCTTGCCGGCCGGGAACGCGCCCTCGGTGAAAAACGCGCCCGCGTCGTCGGTGACGACGGTCTCGAAGAGCTCGAGCTCGTCCATCTTGAGCTCGACGCGAAGCTGCGGCACGCCCTCGCTCGTGCGCTTGTCGACGACGTAGCCGCGCACCGCCGCCGAGGGGCCCTTCCGGAAGCGGAGGACGACCTCGGCGAGCCCGCGCCGCTCCTCGGGGCTCAGGAGGTGCGGCGGACCGGTGGGAACCCACCCGCGGGGCGGCATCGCGACGGCGGTCGCCTCCGGCGGGCCGCGGAAGCGGATGCGGAAGGCGCCGAGCTCGTCGGTGCGCCCGTGCGCCGGCGGGAAGTCATCGGCCTGGATCGCGACGAAGCGGTCGGGGAAGGGCTCGTCGGTGACGTCGGCGAGGACGCGCCCGTAGATCTCCGCCTCGAAGATCTCCGCGGGCTCCTCGTCCGCGTCGGAGGACTCCTGCGGGTCGGGAGTCGGCGCCTCGACGAGCTCGGCCGCCGTGCGCGGCTCGGGCTCGCTCGGAGTCTCCCCCAGGGGTCGCGCGCCCCTGCTTTCGCGGCCGGTCTCGCCGGACGCGCCGAGGAAGAACCACGCGAGCCCGGCGACGAGAGCGACTCCTGCGGCGAGCGCGATGCCGTGAACCGGCTTCATCCGATTAGCCTAGCGGGAATGCCGGAGCTTCCCGAGGTCGAGACCGTCGCGCGCCTGATCCGTCCGCAGCTCGTCGGCCGCACGATCGTGGGCAGCGAGGTGCGCTGGACGCGGACGCTGGGCGGGCTCTCGAGGCCGCGCTTCGCGCGCGCGGTGGCGGGGGCCACGGCGACGCGGGTCTGGCGGCGGGGGAAGTTCATCGCGATCGACCTGGAGCGGGAAGGCACACCTTGCGGCGCGCTCGTGGTCCACCTGCGGATGACCGGGCGATTGCACGTGGAGCTTCCGGAGGCGGGCCTTGCGCGCTACGTGCGCGTCGCGCTCGACCTGGACGACGGCCGCCGGCTTTTCTTCGTCGACGTTCGCAAGTTCGGCCGATTTCGATACGCCGCCGAGCCCGAGGTGCTCTTCCGCAAGCTCGGCGTCGAGCCGCTGGGCGACGAGTTCACCCCGCGCTGGCTCGCCGCGGGACTGCGGAGGCGCCGGCGGATGCTCAAGCCGCTTCTCCTCGACCAGGGCTTCATCGCCGGTCTCGGGAACATCTACGCGGACGAGGCGCTGCACGCGGCGCGGCTGCACCCGTTGCGGCCGTCCGACTCGGTGGGGGGAACGAAGGCGCGCGAGCTGCACGCGGCGATCGTCGGCACGCTCGCCGCCGCGATCGAGCGCGAGGGTTCGAGCTTCGACGCGTTCTACCGAACGCCGGAAGGCCGGCCCGGAAGCTATCAGCACCAGTTCCAGGTGTACGGCCGCGACGGGAAGCCCTGCCGGCGTTGCGGCCGGACCCTCGCGAAGATCGTCGTCGGCCAGCGCGGCACGCACCTCTGCACGCGGTGTCAGCGCGCGCCGCGTGGTATTCTCTCGCGGCTATGATCGAGACTTCGAACTTCAAGAAGGGCGTGTGCCTCGAGTACAAGGGTGCGCCGATGATCATCGTCGACGTCACCTTCTCGACCCCGACGGCCCGCGGCGCGAACACGATCGCCAAGACGAAGCTGCGCAATCTCTTGACCGGGCAGTTGATCAACGAGTCGATCCGCAGCGGCGAGAAGTTCAACGAGGTCGATCTCGAGCATCGCAACATCAGCTACCTCTACAGCGACGGCACCCGCTGGCACTTCATGGATTCGGAGAGCTACGACCAGTTCGACCTCGGCAAGGACGAGCTGGGCGACTCGACGAACTACCTGGTCGACGGCATCGAGGGTCTGCGCGCCACCTTCGTCGAAGGCAAGCTCGCGGACGTCCAGCTCCCGAACACCGTCGACCTGGTCGTGACCGAAGCCGACCCAGCGATCAAAGGCGCGACGGCGCAGGCTCAGCTCAAGAAGGCCGTGCTCGAAACCGGCATGGAGACGCAGGTTCCGCCCTACATCACGCAGGGCGAGAAGGTGCGCATCGATACGCGCGACGGGCATTTCGTCGAACGGGTGCGGGAGTAGCCGGTGGCCGAGCAGCAGACCATCGTCGTCAAGAACGAGCTGGGCTGCTGGAAGGTCGTGGGATGCGTGGTCGGCTTGTTCTTGCTGGCCGGGCTCGTGCTCGGCGGGATGTGCATCGCCGGGACAGCGTGGCTCGCTTCCGAGTCGTTGGAAGTCCTCGATTCGATGGGGATGGTCGTGGAGAAGCGTGAGCCGGATTTGATCATCGTCGAGATGGACGATGGCGAACGCGTGGGCGTTCGCTTGACGGACTCACAGCTCTTTGAGGAGACGAAGGTCGGGCAGGCCTTCCTCGTGCTCGACAGCATGAAGGTGCCCTTGGACGAAGGAAGCGCGAGCGACGAAGCGATGGAGGAAACGACCGAGGGGCGGTAGCGGAGAGCGGGTGGGTGCAGAAGAAGAGAAACGCAGAGGAGCGGAGGTAGGCAGAGGCTCGCAGAGGCGGGGGCGGCTTCGCCGCCCCCGCGATTTGGATTCACTGGCTCTAGCGTTCGGCGCTTTGTCCGTTTGAGGTGCAGAGGTCTGGAGGCTTCGCCTCCAGACATTCTTTGAGGAAGAGGAGGGGGCGGAGGCATCAGAACAGAGAAGGGTCTCTGGGACTCGTCACCGAACTGAGGAGTGTTCGGTTCACCTTGGGGTGGCTCACACGGCGTGTCAGCTCTTCCACGAACAGATCGAGTCGATGCCCGAACCAACCATCACTCCGCTCGGACCGCACAGTCCAGGAACCGGCCACAGGTTCCCTGGACCTTTCTCTGTTCTGATGCCTCCGCTCTCTCCGTTCCCTCAAAGAATGTCTGGAGGCGAAGCCTCCAGACCTCTGGACCTCAAACGGACAAAGCGTCGAGACTGACAACTCAGGATCCAAATCGCGTGGGCGGCGAAGCCGCCCACGCCTCTGCGAGCCTCTGCCTACCTCCGCTCCTCTGCGGTTTTCTTCTTCTTCTTCTTCTTCTTCGCCACCACCACCTCCGCCTCCTCGAGCCCAAGATGCTTCGCCACCACCTTGGCCTCTTTGCGGACCGACGCCGCGTGCTTACGCTCGTTCCAGCCGCTGAGAGGCTCGACCTCGACGTCAAGCTCACGCTTCCGCGCCTTGTACGACCAGGTCGCCACGATGCGGCCGCGCGCGAGGACGACGGGGACGACGTGGGCGGCCTTGCGCCAGACGAGCTTGCGTTCGGCTTCGTCGGGGACGGTCCAGCTCTTGTCCGCGTGGCCCATCAGGAGCGAGTCCCACAGCGGTAGCAGGCGCACCGGCCACTTCGCCGCCGCGGTGGGCGGCTTGGCTTTCAGCGGCCGCGCGTCCTTCGCCAGGGCGACGAGCCCTTTCCGATCGCCGCACGCGACCTCGACGAGCTCGTCCTCGAGCTCCGCGACCCACGTCTTGGCGTTCGCGACGCGTGCGCCGAAGAAGTGCGCGACGTCGGTCACCGTCGCGGGTCCGTACGTCGACAGGTAACGCCGTGCCAGCTCCCCGCAGGCCTTCACCGGCGGTGGGTGCTTCTTCGGCCACTTGAGCTTCGGGAACCACGTCGAACGCGCGGCGTAGGATTGCTCCGCGCCCGCCTTGTCGCCGATGCAGACGTCGCCGCGCATGGCGAGGCGCCAGAAGAGGCGGCCGGCGGCGAAGCGGGGGATGTCCGCCGGTTTGAGCATGGGTTGTCCAGCTTTGGCGATCTCGCGCTCGTAGCTCTTCGGCGCGACCCCGACCAGGTCGGTCCGCGTCAGCGGCCCGCCGGTCTTCTCGAGGATCTTGAGCGCCTTGTCGAGCGAGGCTTCCGCGGGCATCGGGCCGCGCCGGCCGGCCGGCGCGAGCTCGGGACGCGCGGCGGCCATCGTCGCCCAGTCCGCTGGATCGAAGACGAAGACCGTCTCCCGCTGTCCCCACGTACGGACGAGCCGGCGCGGCGCCTCGAAGAGCTCTTTGCGGAGCGCCTCGGCCGTCGGGCGCCCCTTCGTGCGCTGGCTCAGCGCGAGGAGCGACGGCGGGAGCTGCTGCGACTGCGCGCCGAAGATCGCGCGCGCCGCCGTCCAGGCGTCCGGCGCCCCCGGGTCGGTCAGGAAGCCGCGCCGCGCGCGGAAGTAGAGAACCTGGTCCTCGGTGAGCTCGATCACTTCGCCGCGGGCGCCTGGCGGGTGCGCCAGGCGTCCACGACCTGGGGCACGTCCGGCCAGTGCTCGGCGCTGAGGGCGAGGTAGAGCGTGACGTCGTCCGCCGGGTACTTGCCGTCGAGCTCCTCGATCGCGGGGCCGATCTTCTCCGCGTCCGGCTTGCACTCGTCGATGTCGGAGATCATGCCGTCCTCGTGGTCGACGCCGGTGGCGTCGAGGAAGCCGGTGATGAGCTCCTTGTGCTGCTTCACCAGATAGCTGCCGAAGAGCTCGTAGGTCATCTCGGTGTTGCGAGCCGACAGGAGGTTCGCGCGCGCGCGCTTGGCGCGCTTCTCCATCGGGAGCTTCTTGATCGCCTTGGGCCGGAACTTGAGCTGCTTCGCGACCTCGCCGTCGAGCGGACCGAAGCCCTGCTGCGACAACGCCTCGTAGATCGCGAGGAAGCGCTCCTCGCTCATGCGTTCGAGCTCTTCTAGGACGGGCATGGCGGCAAGGTTAAACACCGCGCGACGCGGCGACAAGCCGCGCGGGGGCTTGATCCCGCGCGCCGCGGCCCGTATCACCCCCCGCACGATGGCGCGGGAGAAGAGCATGGGCCGGGCGGAGGCCACCTACGCGGCGCTCTGCTCGTGCTTCGTGGTGGTGCTGGTCCTGACGAACATCATCGGGGTGAAGCTCTTCAGCCTTCCCGAGGGCGTCTGGTGGTTGCCGCGGTTCCTCGAAGGCGAGCACCTGACGACGGGGATCATCACCTATCCGCTGACCTTCCTCCTGACCGACGTCGTGGCGGAGATCTGGGGGCGCCGGCGCGCGAGCTACATGGTCGTGCTCGGGTTCGGGATGAGCCTGATGATGCTCGTCTTCGTCAACATGGCGAAGGTGCTGCCGCCGAGCGCGATCTGGGCCAACCCGGACTACAACATCACGGATCCCGACGAGATGCAGCGCGCCTTCGGCGTGACCTTCGCCTACCCGCAGATCCTGCTCTTCGCGTCGATGGCCGCCTACCTGGTCGCGCAGCTCTTCGACGTGCGGCTGTACCACTTCTGGTGGCGGGTGACGAAGGGCCGCTGGATGTTCATCCGCAACAACGGGTCGACCTCGATCAGCCAGCTCGTCGACACGATCATCGTGAACAGCATCTTCCTGCGCTGGGGGTTGGAGATGGAGTGGCCGACGATCTGGTCGATCATCGTCGCGGTCTACGTGTGCAAGCTCATCCTCGCGCTCATCGACACGCCGCTGATCTACCTCGGCCGCTACGTCCTGCGCGAGTTCCTCGGGCTCGAGCACGAGACGGCGCCGGAGATCGCGCCGCTGGCCCGCTGAAACACTCGCCGCCGAAATGGAACACGGCCCCGGAGGGCCGTGTCGATCGTGCACGTGCAGGCAGGGTGAGTGAACGACCCTCGGTCGATCAGGACTGCTCCCGATGGGAGACGCGATGAGAGGCTAGTCAGTCACTCACCCACAGACCGTGTTACCTCCGCGGACGCTTTCGCGCCACCTTTTCGCGAAGGCAAATCGCAGTCCCGCCGGTGGGATTCCGTCACCCGTCGGACGGGCGAACGGAAACCACTTTCACTTGGAAGGTTACGTTCTGCCCCGCCAGCGGGTGGTTGGCGTCGAGCACGACCTCCTCGTCCCCGGCCTCGACGATGCGCACGTCGATTTCACCGATCTCCTCGTCGTCTTCGGCGGAGTCGTCGTCGTCCGAGACCACGATGGTGATGAACTCGCCCGCGGTGAGCTCGGCGTCGGCGGGGAGCTCCGCGCGCGGCACGGTGATGATCCCCTCGGGCTTGTAGTCGCCGAAGGCGTCCTCCGGCGCGAGGTCGACCTTGAGCTCGTCGCCGGCGGCGTGCCCGGCCAGCGCGCGCTCGAGCCCGGGCAGGACCTCGCCCGAACCGTGGACGAACTCGACCTCCTCGTCCTCGGAGCTCTCGACCAGCTCGCCCTCGGCGTCGTACACCTCGTACTTCAGGACGACGACGCAGCCTTCTTCGATGTTCATTCCGTCTCCGTATCGCGTGTCAGGTAGGTGTAGCCGGCGAGGCCGGCCTTGAAGCGCTTGAGCAAGCGCGCGGATTCCTCGTAGCTGATGCGGTCCTCGTCGATCGCCTGCTCGATCTTGCGGCGCAGGCTCGCCTCGAGCTCGGCTTCGAAGTACTCAACGTAGGAAAGCACCTCCTGCACGCGATCGCCGGGGACGACGTGGGTGAGGCGCGTGCGGCCGTCGCCGTTCACGTCCACGTGGACCACGTTGGTGTCGCCGAAGAGGTTGTGCATGTCGCCCAGGATCTCCTGGTACGCGCCCACGAGGAAGAAGCCCAGGTAATAGGGCTCTTCCTTGCGAAGCGCGTGGAGCTCCAGCGTGCGTTTCACGTCCCGCAGGTCGATGAAGCGGTCGATCCGTCCGTCGGAGTCGCAGGTGATGTCGGCCAGGACGGCGCGGCGCATCGGCTCCTCGTCGTGGCGGTGCAGCGGCAGCACCGGGAAGAGCTGGTGGATCGCCCACGAGTCGGGCATCGACTGGAAGATCGAGAAGTTCAGGAAGTACGTGTCCGCCATGTCCCGCTCGAGGTTGGCGAGATCGTCGGGCACGTAGTCCATGGTCCGCGTCAGGCGCAGGATCTTCTCGCAGGCGCGCCAGAAGAACTCCTCGACGCGCGCGCGCTCGGTCATCGAGAGTTGGCCCACGTTGAAGAGGGTCATCCCCTCGTCGCGGAGCTGCACCGCGTCGTGGTAGCTCTCCTGGAAGTTCTTCGCGGTGATGCCGTCGCACACGTCGGCGAAGCTCCGGATGATGTCCGGCTCGTCCTCATCCGCCTTGGCGGGGATGCCGACCGTGGAGAAGTCCGACACGCCGAGCACCTCGGCGACGAGCACCGCGTGGTGCGCGGTCAGCGCGCGCCCCGACTCGGTGACGATCGTCGGCTGCGGGATGCCGGCCTCCTCGCACGCCTCCTTGGTGTGGTAGACGACGTCGTTCGCGTACTCCTGGAGCGAGTAGTTGATCGACGACTCGAAGTCGGTCTTGGAGCCGTCGTAGTCGACGCCCAAACCGCCGCCGACGTCGAACGTATCGATCGGCGCGCCCATCTCGTGCAGGCCGACCAGCGTCCGCGTCGCCTCGCGCATGGCGTTCTTGAGCGAGCGGATGTTCGTGATCTGGCTTCCGAGGTGGAAATGGAGGAGCTGGAGGCAATCCAGCATCTCCGCCTCGCGCAGCGCCTCGACGAGGAGCACGATCTGGCGCGTCGTCAGCCCGAACTTCGAGCGCGCGCCGCCCGACTCCTTCCAGCGGCCGGCCCCGGCGCCGCCGAGCTTCGTCCGCACGCCGATCACCGGCTGGACCGAGAGCTCCTTCGCCACCTGGAGGATCGTCTGGAGCTCGCTGGCCTTCTCGACGACGAGGACGGTCCTGGTCCCGAGCTTGCTCGTCAAGAGCGCGGTCTCGACGTATTCGCGGTCCTTGTAGCCGTTGCAGATCAGGAGCGTCCCCGGCCCGGAGTACGCCGCCATCACCGCCAGGAGCTCGGGCTTGCTCCCCACCTCGATGCCCATGCCGTGCTTCTTGCCCTCCTCGACAAGCGAGTCGACGAGATGGCGCTGCTGGTTGACCTTGATCGGAAAGACCAGCCGGTAGGGCGCCTCGTACTCGTACTCCGTGCGGGCGTGGTCGAAGGCGGCGCAGAGCTCCCGCACCCGCGAGCGCACGATGCCGTCGAACCGCAGGAGGATCGGCGGTTCGATCCCGCGCCGCTGGATCTGCTGGATCAGGTGGAACAAGTCGACCGCCGACTCCGTCGGGTCGTCCGGGCCGTTCGGCCGCATCTCCACGTTACCGCCGGGATGGATGCGGAAGTAACCCCGGCCCCAGTTGGGGACGTTGTAGAGGGTCTCAGCGTCCTGGTGGTTCCACGGCATCGAAAAAGGCGGAGCAGTCTAGAGGGTCGGAACGCTTGTGGGAAGGTCGCCGGAACCCGGCGCAGCCCGGGAACGTCCCAAAGCCCGGACACGGCTCTTTCGACAAAGAGAGGGAGGGGAGTCGGCCCACGCGCTCCCGCGGGCGGCACCCTGCTCGTCACCTTCCCGCCCCCGCGCTTCAAGCGGCACCTACCCTCCCCGGCAACCCCGTAGTACTCATTCCGCATTCCTTTGCTTGGAGCGCAGGAATTACGCGGCGATCTTGGTCAAAGCGTTGATGTCGGCTGCTCGAGCGGAGAGAAGGCC